>CALRLS020000143.1:0-10985 GCA_943368815.1 Cyanobium sp. NIES-981 | reverse complement strand
AAAACGTCGCCCTGTTGACGGAGAAATCCAGACAGCTTGTTCTCAGTCTTGTCCTACTAATGCCATTGTATTCGGCGACATGCTTGATCCTGAATCACAAATCTCTAAAACACTGGCCGTAGAAAAAGAAGGAAGAGCGTTCCACGTATTGGAAGAAATCAATGTTCTGCCGCAATTAAGTTACTTAACTAAAATCCGTAACAAAGACGGTGTAGCAAAAACTGAGCATAAGGCAGCACCTGCACACGGAGAACATTCATAAACTGACTGAAAAGTCATATTTAATTAAGATAATAGGATTTCAATAAACAAAAAAAACTATGCACGTAGTTTCACCTATAAGAGAGAAGCTGGTATTGAATGGTAAGTCTTACCATGATATAACAGAAGATATTTGTAAACAGGTTGAGGGCAAGCCTACCAAAGAATGGAAAATAGTATTTGGTATCTCAGTGTTAGTATTATTGTATGGTACTGCCTGGGTATGCTGGACATGGTGGGAAGGTCTGGGCGTATGGGGATTGAATAAAACAGTGGGTTGGGCGTGGGATATCACCAACTTCGTGTGGTGGGTAGGTATTGGTCACGCCGGAACGCTTATCTCAGCCGTATTATTACTCTTCCGTCAGAAATGGAGAACATCAATCAACCGTGCAGCGGAAGCGATGACCATCTTTGCCGTAATTTGTGCAGCCTCATTTATCGTAATGCACATGGGCCGTCCGTGGTTAGCGTATTTTGCCTTACCATTACCTAATACTTTTGGTTCTTTGTGGGTAAACTTCAACTCACCACTGGTTTGGGACGTATTTGCAATCTCGACATATTTCTCGGTATCTTGTTTGTTCTGGTATATCGGTATGATTCCTGATTTGGCTACTATCCGTGACCGTGCAACAGGCATTCGTAAAAAAGCTTATGGTGCTTTAGCATTAGGCTGGACTGGTGGTGCGAAATCTTGGGCAAGATATGAAGACCTTTCTTTGATTTTGGCTGGTCTTTCTACTCCTCTGGTACTTTCAGTACACACCATTGTATCATTCGACTTTGCAACTTCGGTTATTCCGGGCTGGCATACAACTATCTTCCCTCCATACTTCGTGGCAGGTGCGATTTTCTCAGGTTTCGCCATGGTACAAAACCTGATGCTTGTTACCCGTGTAGTATTTAAACTGGAAGATTATGTGACGCTTGATCACATTTCTTTAATGAATAAAATCATCACCCTTACGGGTTCTGTTGTAGGTATTGCCTATATTACAGAGTTCTTTATTGCAGCTTATTCAGGTGTTGAATATGAGAAATATGCGTTCATCAACCGTGCTACCGGGCCCCTTTGGTGGTCTTACGCAGCCATGATGACTTGTAACGTACTTTCTCCGCAGTTGTTCTGGTTCGAGAAAATCCGCCGAAACATTGTTGTATCATTCATAATGGCGGTAATAGTAAACATTGGTATGTGGTTTGAGCGTTTCGTAATTATCGTAACTTCGCTTCACAGAGATTACCTTCCATCAAGCTGGACATATTTTACCCCTCGTTTGGGAGATATTTCAGATTATATTTTCTCATTTGGTTTCTTCTTTACAGCATTCTTCTTATTTGCCAAATTCTTACCTGTTATTAATATGGCCGAAGTAAAATCTGTATTGAAATCATCATCAGAGAAGTACCCTGAAAAAGTAAAGAAACAAGCATAATCATTAGCATTAAGAAACCATTATCAGAAAATGGCAGATAACAAATATTTAGTAGGTGTTTTTGACGACGAAGACGAAGTATTACATGCAGTCGGAGAAGTAAGACACAGTGGTGTGAAAATCCACGAAGTATATACTCCTTTCGCGATTCATGGTCTTGACCGTGCTTTAGGATACGACCGCCCGAGAATGGGTGTTGCAGCTTTCCTGTTTGGTATAACCGGAACATGCTGTGCTTTATTACTGACTTTCTGGACAATGGGTATCGATTGGCCTATTAATGTTGGTGGTAAGAACTTTTTCCCATTCCCGACCAACGTACCTATCATATTTGAGTTGACGGTTCTTTTGGCTTCGTTTGGTATGGCATTTACTTTCTTTGTTATGGAAGGAATGGGACCAACCGCTAAACCTGTTATCTTTGACGTAAGAAGTACCGACGATAAATTCATTATGGCAATTGATTTATCTAAAAACAAATTATCAGAAGGTGAAATCACTGGTATTTTGAAAGATTCAGGTGCCCTAGAGGTAAATGTGAAAGAAGTTTAAAACAGAGGATAGTTTAAAAAGCTATTCAAACTAATATACAAACCGAACATTGATGAGTAGCTTCAGGTGGCTCATGCAATAAAACATTAATTTGTTTTCAAATGAAATTTTCAGTCCGAAATATCACGCTCGCGGTAGCAGTAGCAACTTTTTCAACGGTTGTTTTATCATCATGTAATGATAATAACAGTACAGGTTGGGAATTTGCTCCTAACATGTACAATTCCCGTGCTTACGAACCATTGACACAGTGGCGTGAAAATACTATTAATCCTGACGGCAAAAATATGCGTCAGCCTGTACCGGGAACTATAGCCCGTGCAAATTACCACACCTCATTTTTACAGGATGATAGCACCGTGGTTAATGACCTGATGGTGTATAACCTTCCGGCAGATAGTATTGGAATAGCAGAAGCGACTTTAAAAAACCCGATACCGTGGTCGGATGCGGCAGAAACAGAGGGTCAGCTTTTGTATGAAAGAAACTGTGCGCATTGTCATGGTGAAAAAGGTGCTGGAGACGGCCCTGTAGGTAAAGTTTATAAAGGTGTTCCGAACTATGCGAGCGAGGCTTATAAAAACATGAATGATGGACACATCTACCATGTAATTACTTACGGAAAAGGCCGTATGTGGCCACATGCTTCTCAGGTAAACCCTGAAGAGCGCTGGAAAATAGTACATTACGTACACAGATTACAATTAGGAAATTAATAACGCACCCCCATCCCTAAAGGGGCGTGTTAGGAAATATTATAATGATTACCTCTCTTTAGTGGCGGGGTTCAAATTTCAAGAATAATGGCTCATAATACTCACGGAATTCCTTCAACTGAAGAAAGATTTGAGTTTACATCCGAATCGAAACGTAAATTACTTATTGCTGCGGCCTTAGGTGTAGTGTTGGTTGCGCTCGGAATGTTTCTTTTAGACCGAGGCTGGTCAATAGGCGTTTGGGAATCGCACGGCGCAGGCCACGGTGCGGCTGCCGGACATGACGCTGGTGCTGCTGCTCATGGAGAGCATGGCGGAGGCGAACATGGACCAACCCTGATTAGTCGCCTTGTTGCTAATATATGGATGAACAGTGTATATTTTGTTGGAATTTCGGTTGTCGGAATGTTCTTCATCGCCTATAACTATGTAGCAAAAGCAGGTTGGCCGGTTACAATGAAACGTGTAGCAGAAGCTTTCCCGTCGTTTCTTTGGGTACCGGGTGCTATCATCATCATATTGTTTCTGATTCCTTCTACCCGCCACATGATTTTCCACTGGACGCATGAAGGCATTGTAGATAAAGGCAGCGAGAATTATGATAAAATCATTGCTACAAAATCCTGGTACCTGAATGTTCCATTCTTTACCATCCGTTTATTCGCTTATGTAGGTATATGGTATTATCTATGGACCCTTATGCGCAAGTATTCGATACTTGAAGAACAGGAGGGAGGATTAGATAATTATTACAAAAGCCGTAATGTTTCTAAAATATTCTTATTATTCTTTGCAGTTACCTCTTCAACATCAGCCTGGGACTTGTCGATGTCAATTGACCCACACTGGTTCTCAACTATGTTTGGCTGGTATCACCTGGCAAGCTGGCACGTTGCAGGTTTAGCTGCTATCATGTATGCGGTTCTGCTATTGAAAGACAAAGGTTACCTGAAAGCAGTGAATGAAAGCCACCTGCATGATTTAGGTAAATTGATTTTCGGTTTCTCTATTTTCTGGACATACGTTTGGTTCTCTCAATACTTATTGATTTTCTATGCTAATCTACCTGAAGAAACAATCTATTTCCGTGAGCGTTTCACTGGTCATGACGGGCGTTACTGGTGGCCTTTCCATATCAATTTTGTGTTGAATTTCTTCTTTGCGATATTGATATTAATGGCAAGAGATTCTAAGAGAAGACCAACATTCCTGAAATTGGCTTGTGGAGCTATTCTGGTTGGACACTGGTTTGACTTTTATCAGATGCATATGCCGGGTATTGCCAAAAATCAGGGAGGCATCGGTATTATCGAATGGGGTACAACATTGACATTTGCTTCATTGTTTATCTATTTTGTTGCAAATTCATTGTCGAAAGCAAATCTTTATCCTAAAAAACACCCGTTTCTGGAAGAAAGTTTGCACCACGATATTTAGTCTTGCATTAGGTAATTTTAAACAAGTTTATCGAATAAATTTAATTAGCATACAAGGATTAAGTACTTATAACTTGTAAATTTTTAGTAACATGACCTTATTAATTGTTATTTTAGCTGTTGTGTTTTTGGTCTTAACCATTATGGTTATCTCCAAGACCCAAACTCTATTGAAAGGTGTAAAAGGTAAGCCAGAACCAGAAGTAGAAGATACGGGCGTTGATGGTGCAAACAATATGAATGCTATTGGTTTGTTTGCGTTCTGGATTTTGAGTGTAATCGGGGTAGTCTGGTCATTTAATTATGCAAAAAAGGATTTCTTAATTGCTTTTGGAGATTTGCCGACAGCTTCTTCTGTTCATGGAAAGGAAACAGACTATTGGTTCTGGTTTGGAATGACTGTAATCACAATTGCATTTCTTGTTGTGAACTCGGTATTGTTCTATTTTCCTTTGAAGTACAGATACAAAAAAGGTAGAGTAGCCTATTTTTACCCTCATAATAATACACTTGAAATAATCTGGACTTTAATTCCTGCACTTGTAATGGCAGGATTGGTATTCACAGGCTTAAAAGCATGGAATAAGATTATGTCTGATGCTCCGGCCGATGCCGAAGTGATTGAAATAATGGGTAAGCAATTCGGATGGCAGGTTCGCTATGGTGGTGTTGATAACGGAAAACTGGGAAATTATAGCTATAAGTTAATCAATGATGCCGAAGGAAACGAATTTGGCCTTGATTTTACTGACGAAAATTCATTTGATGATTTCACAAGTAATACAGAAATGCACATTCCAAAAGGCAAGCCTGTATTGTTGAAAATCAGAGCGAGAGATGTATTACATAGTGTGTTTATTCCGCATATGCGTGTAAAAATGGATGCAGTGCCTGGTATGCCTACCAAATTCTGGTTTATTGCTGATAAAAGTACGGCAGATATGCGCGCTGAACTGGGTAATCCTGATTTTACTTATGAAATTGCCTGTACAGAGGTTTGTGGGCGTAGCCATTTTGCGATGAAACTGAAACTGATAGTAGATGATCCTGCTGATTATGAAAAGTGGAAAAAGGAGCAAAAATCGTTGCTTGCAACCAAGCCGGAATTTATGGAAAAAATACCTGCTAATTTGCAAGGTAAAGCTATGAAATACATCATGCCAGCCGCACCTTCAAACACAGATAGTACAGCAGCTGCCACAGGTGGAGCGGCGACAGCAGCGTCTTTAAGATAATTATTAACAACAGAAAATTCTTAAAAATAGTAATATTATGGCAGCAGTAGCACACGCAGACGTACATGCCAACGAACATGACCACGCTCACGAACACCATGAGCAAAGTTTTATCAGAAAGTACATTTTTTCTGAAGACCATAAAATAATTGCTAAGCAGTATTTGATTTCGGGTATTGTCTGGGCTTTGATTGGAGGTTTCCTGTCGTTAGTATTTCGTCTACAATTAGGGTTTCCTGGAATTGATTTAGGTTGGTTAAAACCTATTCTTGGAGAGAGATGGTTTGATGAGACAGGTAAGCTGGACCCTAACTATTATATTGCCCTTGTAACAATGCACGGAACCATCATGGTATTCTTTGTATTGACAGCAGGACTAAGCGGTACTTTCTCAAACTTCCTTATTCCGCTACAGGTAGGAGCAAGAGACATGGCATCAGGATTTATCAATATGTTATCTTATTGGTTCTTCTTCCTTTCAAGTGTTATCATGTTTGCTTCATTGTTTGTGCATGATGGCCCTGCTGGAGGTGGTTGGGTGGTTTATCCTCCATTAAGTGCTTTGCCTGATGCGGCACCGGGTTCAGGAACAGGGATGACAATGTGGCTGGTAAGTATGGCCATATTTATCGTGTCAAGTTTATTAGGTAGTGTCAATTATGTTACTACTGTAATTAACCTACGTACCAGAGGTATGACTTTCGATAAAATGCCATTAACTATCTGGTCCTTTACTTTTACCGCTATTCTGGGTATTTTATCATTCCCGGTATTATTCTCAGCAGCACTATTATTGATTTTTGACCGTAGTTTCGGAACGAGTTTCTATCTTTCAGATATTTATATTAACGGACAAGCATTGCCTAATCAAGGTGGTAGCCCAATCTTGTTTCAGCACTTATTCTGGTTCTTGGGTCACCCTGAGGTATATATCGTAATCCTTCCGGCATTAGGTATGACTTCTGAAATCATTGCTACTAATTCAAGAAAACCAATCTTTGGTTACAGAGCGATGATTTTCTCAATGTTGGGTATCATGTTCCTGGCCTTTATCGTATGGGCTCACCACATGTTCATGACAGGTATGAACCCATTCTTAGGCTCGGTGTTCACGCTCCTCACTTTGATTATCGCTGTACCGTCGGCTGTAAAAGGGTTCAACTATATCACAACCATGTGGAGAGGTAACATCGTGTTTACTCCGGCTATGTTGTTTGCCATTGGTCTTGTTTCATTCTTCGTATCCGGTGGTGTTACGGGTATCATTTTAGGTAATAGTGCTTTGGATATTCAATTGCACGATACTTACTTTGTGGTAGCTCACTTCCACCTTGTTATGGGTTCTGCGGCCTTCTTCGGTATGGTGGCAGGGGTATATCACTGGTTCCCTAAAATGTTTGGCAGAATGATGAATCCAACTTTAGGGTATATTCACTTCTGGATTACGTTTGCAGGTGTTTATGTGGTATTCTTCCCTCAGCATTACCTGGGTATTGCTGGTTTCCCGAGAAGATATTACTCTTATACAGGATTTGACTTTACAAGTAAATATCAGGATCTGGCAGAATTAAGTACAATTGCCGCTATCGTAGTATTTGCAGCAAACTTGATTTTCTTGTACAACTTCTTCTATTCTATTTTCTGGGGTAAGAAAGCAACTGCGAACCCTTGGAGATCAAATACATTGGAGTGGACAACGCCTGTCAATCCGGGTCATGGTAACTGGGAAGGAGAGATTCCTACAGTATATCGTTGGCCTTATGATTATAGCAAGCCAGGTGCTCCGGAAGATTTTATCCCTCAGAACATTCCGTTTTCTGCTACGCCAGAATCTAATCTGGAAGACGAAAACGAACAAATTCAGGAGGAAAAGGAAATTGAAGGAATTCAGTTTAATCATAGTATCCCTGATTGATAAACCGGGATTTAAGCTAGGCGGCTTTAGCAATAAAGCTACTTACAGTATAAATCAGCAGAATCATGGTAACTTTTAGAAAACTGGGTGTCTGGACAATAGGAGCTGTATATGTGCTGATATTGGTAGGAGGTATTGTTCGGGCGACGGGTTCTGGAATGGGGTGTCCTGATTGGCCAAAATGTTTTGGTACCTGGGTTCCACCAACGGATGTTTCTCAGTTACCGCTCAATTATAAAGAAATTTTTGGTGCAAAGCTTAAAGGTGAGGTAGAATTTAATGCCGTTAAGACCTGGGTTGAATACTTAAACCGATTGGTGGGCGTAGTAATAGGCTTTCTGGTTTTTGCAACATTTGTTTCTGCGATACGTTCTTTCTGGGAAAAAGACAGAGCTATTGTCTGGTTAAGTTTCTTAGCATTTTTGTTAGTGGGTTTTGAGGGTTGGCTGGGTTCAAAAGTAGTTTCGAGCGAGTTACACCCGGTAATGATTACACTACATATGCTCTTGTCGATTGTTATTGTATTTATCTTATTATATGCAGTGGCAAGGTCTTATACCAGTGTAATTAAAGTTGAAAATATCAAAGAGGCAAGTTCTATCAGTTTTCTTTTAACATCCCTGATACTAATTACCACAGGGCAAGTATTATTGGGGACTCAGGTAAGAGAAATGGTTGACCAGGTTGCAATCATTATGGGAGAGCCTCTAAGAAGTGAATGGGCGGCTAACCTGGGTGGAAAATTTGAAATGCATCGATGGTTTTCTTTGGTTGTTGTAGGCTTACATGTTTTGGTTTTATACAGAATACTTAAGAATATTAGCGTTAAAGGGATTATCTATCAGTTTTCGATTGGTTTGATAGTGCTGATAGCAATTGAAATGGTTTCAGGTCTGGTTTTAGGATATTTGGGACTTCCGGCATATTCTCAGCCAGTTCATTTGACAATTGCTGTTCTGATGTTAGGAGTTCAGTTTGTTTTGTATCTGTTATTGAATAAGGAGAGGGTTTTCAGAGGAGTTCGGGAATTTACATCAATGTAATGAGTCAATCAATCAGTCAGAATATAATTAGTATAAAGCTCAGGGCTTTATATGACATCACGAAATTCAGGTTGTCAGCAACTGTAGTTTTTTCCGGGGCGTTTGGATATATCTTAGGTTCTGATAAATTAGACTGGTCAAAATTAGTTCTTTTCTGTATTGCGGCATTTTCAACAACAGCAGCAGCCAATATCATCAACCAGATTATTGAAAAAGATCTGGACATATTGATGAAACGCACACAGGACCGGCCACTACCAAGTGGTAGATTAACTGTTAGAGAAGCAGCGTTTTTTGGTTGGGGATTGGCGGTAGTAGCCATGTATATTCTGTTTTATGAATTCAATTTCAGAGCAGGCTTAGTGGCTTTATTATCAATGGTCTTATATGGCTTTGTATATACACCTCTGAAAAGAATCGGGCCGATTGCAGTAGCAGTAGGAGCATTGCCTGGAGCTTTCCCACCAATGATAGGTTGGATAGCAGCCACTAATCATTTCGGATTAGAACCTGGTATTTTGTTTGCTATTCAGTTTTTCTGGCAGTTCCCTCATTTCTGGGCTATTGCCTGGGTTCTGGATGAAGATTATAGTAAGGCAGGTTTTAAATTGTTACCATCACGCGGTGGGCAAAATCTAAACTCTGCTATTCAGATAATGATTTATACCTTGTTCTTATTACCCTTGTGCTGGGTTCCTTATTACATGGGTATGACAGGTATCAATTCGGCGATAGTAGCGATGATTTTTGGTGTACTTTTCTTGGCGCAGACATTTCATCTGATGAGAAAAGTAGATAGAAAAGCCGCATTGCAATTAATGTTCGGGTCGTTTATTTATCTTCCGGTAGTGCAGATTGCCTACCTTTTAGATAAAATATAAACCCATTAGATTTAAAAGAAAGATGACACAGAAAGAGTTGAAAATGTCTATAAACAAAGTGTCCGAAGAACCTAAACCGGTATTGTCGGTCAATAAATGGAAGTTTATGGTGTGGCTCTTCATCATTACGATTATTATGCTCTTTGCTTCACAAACAAGTGCATATCTGGTAAGAAGAGCAGAGGGTAACTGGGTAGAGTTTGATATTCCGCAGATATTCTGGTTTAGTACGCTGGTCTTGATAATAAGTAGTGTGTCAATGCACTTCTCCTTAGTATCAGCCAGGAAGAACAATCAGGGAATGCTTAAGCTGGCAGTAGCCATTACGTTTATTTTCGGGATTGCTTTTTTATTCATGCAATACCTGGGTTGGCAGGATTTACAACAGCAGGGAGTATTTTTAAAGGGTAACCCGTCGGGCTCGTTTTTTTATGTATTTACGGGTTTACACATGGTTCACCTTTTATTAGGATTAGGTTTTCTGGCTGCAACTTTTATTATGGCCTTTTTGATGAAAGTTAATCCGAAGAATACCCTGATAGTGGAAGTCAGTGCGACAGCATGGCATTTTCTCGACCTGCTTTGGGTATATTTATTTGTATTTTTATTGTATTTTAGATAAACTTTTTACAATTTCAGGATTTAAACAGCAGCCTAATCAGCCTGTTTGAAACTCAGAAACTATCAGCTATGGCAAGTGCAAATACCTCAACAACCGCTGAACATTTGATGTGGAAGGGTGGAATCCAACCAATGAAAGTTGGATACGGAAAACTAATGATGTGGATTTTCCTCCTTTCAGATACCTTTACTTTTTCAGCATTACTGGTTTCTTATGGTTTGGTGCGTTTTAGTTTCCCGACCTTCGCCGGATTAAGAAAAGAATTTATATTTTCTAATGCCTGGTGGCCAATTCCGGAACAGGTATTTAAGTCAGTTCCGTTTTTGCATGGCGTAAATGCCCCGCTGGTATTTGTAGGTATCATGACATTTATCTTAATCATGAGCTCTGTTACAATGGTATTGGCCGTAGAAGCCGGACACCGTCGTGACAAAGCCGATGTAGAGAAATATATGCTTTGGACTATCCTTGGTGGTATTGCTTTCTTAAGCTCACAGGCATGGGAATGGGGTCACTTTATTCACGGTTCGGAGGAAGGCCTTACTTTGGCAAATGGCACTAAACTTTTTGGTGCAAACCTTGTTCATAATGAGTACGGTCCACCGGCTTTCGCAGATTTCTTCTTCTTTATCACCGGTTTCCATGGTACCCACGTGTTATCAGGAGTAGTACTGAATGTTTTGATTTTCTATAATGCTGCAAATGGTGTTTATGAGAAAAGAGGACATTATGAAATGGTTGAAAAAGTTGGATTGTACTGGCACTTTGTAGATTTGGTTTGGGTATTCGTATTTACCTTCTTCTACCTTGTATAGTCAGAATAGATAATGATTTCAGACGATTAGTCGTCAGATTTGCTAAACTTAAAATATTGTATTAAAAATG
>CALRLS020000142.1:0-11003 GCA_943368815.1 Cyanobium sp. NIES-981 | reverse complement strand
AAGTGTGGCACAGTAAAACCACAAAAGAATGAAACTAATAAAAGTTGCTGCCGGAACGCTTAACCAGACACCACTGGCATGGGAGCAGAACCGCAAGAATATCCTTGATTGTATCAAAGAAGCCGGCAAACAAGAGGTAAGCCTGTTGTGCCTGCCCGAATTATGTATTACAGGCTATGGTTGTGAAGATGCTTTTTATTCGTTTGATCTGGCTGAGCAGGCCAAAGAAAGCCTTTTGGAGATTGTGCAGCATACATCAGATATGATTGTGTCAGTAGGCTTGCCGATTCGTTTTAATAGTAAGATATATAATACCTCCTGCCTGATAGCCAACAAGCGTATTCTGGGTTTTGTGTGCAAGCAGCACTTGCCTAATTACGGTGTGTTTTATGAGGACCGTTGGTTTCATCGCTGGCAAACCGGAGTAAGAGATGAAATTGAAATCGATGAATTCAAGTATCCTATTGGTGATTTGGTTTTTGAATTGAATGGTGTTCGTATTGGTTTTGAAATCTGTGAAGATGCATGGGTAGCAAATCGTCCGGGTAGGTCCTTATTTGACAGAGCAGTTGATATTATTCTTAATCCAAGTGCGAGTCCGTTTTCGTTTTCAAAATTCATGACCCGTGAGCGATTTGTGATTGATGGCAGCCGTTCGTTCTCATGTAGTTATATCTATACCAATTTATTGGGTAATGAGTCGGGTCGGTTGATTTTCGATGGCGATGCCATGATTGCCTCTGATGGCAACCTATTGGTTTCATCTCCGCGCTTTGGCTATAATGATTTTTATGTAACCAGTGCCACCATAGATATTGAAGCGCCAAAGGTGAATCACTCACAAATAAAATCACCTTTGATTGCCAGTACGTGGAAAGTCACCTCACCTTTTGATTTCCCGGAGATTAAACCTGTAGCGAACCAATATGCAGAGTTAGAGAAGTTTGAAAGGGGAGGGTATCTGAAAGAAGAAGAGTTTGCCCGAGCGGTTTCATTGGCTTTGTTTGATTACCTGCGTAAATCCCGCTCACAAGGCTTTACAGTTTCCTTATCAGGTGGCGCGGATTCATGTGCCTGTGTGGCTTTATGTGGTTTGATGATTCGTCTGGCCGATGAAAGTATTGGTTTAGAGGCATTTAAACAGAAACTCTCTTACATCAAGAAAATACAGGACTGTACAACAGTAGAAGAAATAACTAAAGAACTGATTCATAGTATTTATCAGGGTACAGAAAATAGTTCGACAGATACCTACGATTCGGCAGAGAGTCTGGCCAAATCTATTGGTGCAACTTTCTACAATGTAAATATTAATGGGCTTGTGGAAACCTATAAGAGCTTGATAGAAGACCAGATTGGTCGTAATCTTACATGGGAAACTGACGATTTACCATTGCAGAATATTCAGGCAAGGGTACGCGCCCCAAGCGTATGGTTATTGACCAACTTGTATAATCACTTGCTTTTGGCAACGTCTAACCGCTCAGAAGTGGCAGTAGGCTATTGCACGATGGACGGAGACACAGCAGGAAGTATCAACCCGATAGCAGGTATAGATAAATTCTGGTTAAAAAAGTGGTTGGTTTGGTTAGAGACAATCGGTTGTGATGTAAAAGGCAAACACATCAAAATAGAAGGATTACATAAAGTAAATAGCCTTCAACCAACTGCAGAGTTGCGTCCATTAGATAAAAAACAAACCGACGAGAAAGACCTGATGCCTTATGAAGTGCTGAACGAAATTGAAAAAGTAGCAATCAGAGATAAAAAACCTCCATTGGAATGCTTGTTATTTATGGAAGCACAGTTTGCCGACCGCTTCGACCGTCATACATTGTCGGCTTGGGTAGAAAGATTTTTCAGACTTTGGAGCCGCAACCAATGGAAGCGTGAGCGTTATGCCCCAAGTTTCCATTTAGACAGCCATAACCTCGACCCTCGCAGTTGGTGCAGATTCCCGATTCTAAGCGGTGGTTTTGAGAAAGAATTGGCCGATATGCAGGAATATGTGAAAAAAGGAGACAGGAAAAAAGCTAAAGGGAGGATTGGGTTTTAGTATTTTATTGGAATAAACCTCTTAAAACAACAAAAGCCCCGATTTCTCAAGGCTTTTGCTTTTAAATGCTGTGTCAAACGATTTAGTAAGAGTAAAGGCTTCCTGTCTGGTTATTGATGAATCAAGGTTCTTGCTTTTCTTCTTGAAACAACAATCTTATCACCTGTTGTCAAATGAGCGAAGTGTTCTTCACCTATTGACTCTATACGTTTCAGGTATTGCAGGTTAAGCATAAACTTGCGGTGAATACGGGCAAAGCGCCCTTTTTCTACTAATTGTTTTTCGTGTACACCCAAAGTGCGCGAAGAAACTACTTTCTTGCCGCATTTAAGGTGAAATTCGGTGTAATTTTCAAGGCTACTCAGATAAACGACCTCATCTGGTTGGACACAGGTTTTACCGTGGTCGAACCAAATCATTTGAGGATCACAATAGGTTGGCTTAATAAAGAATTTTCTCATGGCTGTTCAAAAAAGGGATTATAATATGGAGGTCAAATTTGACAAGAAAAATATAATCTCTCTATAAACATTTAGTATTTGGCGGTTATAGCAGATATTTGGTAGGTTTGGTTTAGTATTTGGGAAAGAAGCCAACACGCACCCCGGGCCCCTAAAGGGGAATCCTGCGCTAAGAAGAAAAAAATGTTTGTAACGAATGAGTTAACTCCCCTTTAGGGGTTGGGGGCTTAGGGGTTTGTTTCTAGGGGTATATGTATAGTCACCTTTGTGCCAAGTGGAACGCCGTCTCCGGCTTTTTTATCTTCAATCATAATCCGAATATGCAAATCATTGGCCTGGCTTAATAGTTTTATTCGCTCGTCATTGATATTCATACCCATCGACTGGTATTTTGGTATGTTTTTACGTAATAGAGAGGCCTGGTCCCGGCCAATGCCATTATCTTCAATAATTATCTCGATTGAGTCGTTTAATCGTCTGATTTTTAATTCTAAAATCCGCTTTTCATGCTTGTTCATCAGGCCATGTTTTATCGCATTCTCAATATAAGGCTGCAGAAGCATGGGTGGCGTCAGTATTTCGTCAGTATCAATCCGTTCGTCTAATTCATAGATAAACTCAAAATTATCTTCAAAGCGCAGCTTCTCCAGTTTTATATACAGCACAGCCGTCTCTAATTCATCTGTTAACGAAATCAACTGCGCTTTTGAATGCTGCAGGATTGACCGCATCAAGACAGAAAAATCGGTCAGGTATTCTGCGGCTTCAATCGAACGGTGAGTGAGTATATAACTCTTAATAGAGTTGAGGCTATTAAATACAAAGTGAGGGTTAATCTGCGAGCGTAGCGTACGTAATTCAGATTCTTTAATGGCTTTGAACAGCGAGTTTTGTTCTTTCTGAATATGGTAGCTTCTACTGCCAATAGCAATTGAAAAGAAAAAGATTTCTAATAATGTGCCAAATACAAAAACAATACTTGGCTCGATGCGCAGCAAAATATAAGATTCATGGCTGAACCATTGTGTCATGAATCCGGTAAAGCCACCCAGCATCAGGAAAGTACTGCCAATCTTGATATTACGGGCAATTTTCCCTTTGATACTGAATATCATAACTAATAATACAACATTGAGTATCGGGAAAACTCCCTGAAAGAACCAATAAAATGAATCGCTCCAGTCGAGACGCCTGAAAATGAATAAGGTGATAAGGTCGAGTATCAGAAAAACCAACAAGACACGGATAACCCTGTGAAAGACCAGGCCGATACGAGGGAATTTTTCTTTGAGTTCAAGAAACTCGTAGATAAACAGAAAATATGAGATTTGGGTCAATAATATATATACATTGCTATTGCCCGTGTATTTCAGAAAAGGAAGATAACTGAATAAAAGATGAAAATAGGGAGAATGCTCATATTCCCAGAGATTAAACAACGCTATGGAAGTAGTATAGAAACCATAGTAGAGATAATACTTTTGTCGGTCAAGTATATAAAAAGTCAGAACAAAGAGTGCAATGAAAAGCAAAACGGAAATGATAAAGCCATTATTAATCAGGTAAACGTATTCGTCATAGAATGCTTTCACTTTATGGTGATTTTCCCAGAAATAACTTATGAGCTTAGGTTTGAGAACAAAGTCTTTTTTAGGATAATCGTTTACTTTAATATACAATTGATAATGCGTGCCTGGCAGAAAGCGAATGGGTATGTACTGATCATCATAACGGAATAATCGTTGATGAGGCAGATAGTCTTCATTTGTTCTATACAATTCTACCAGTTGATTGTAAATATCCCGATATAAGACTACTGAACGGTGTAGCCCGGCTGTAAAAAGCAAATCGAGTGTATCTTTTGTAGGGTTATGCAGGGAGAGTTTTAACCAATAGTCATATTGATAGCCCTTAGAGAATGATTGGGGTATATCTGCACTTTTAAGGCTTACAAATTTCTGTTTCGGAATGGTTTGCAAAGCTAAAGAGCGCGTAGAATCGATGAATAAATAGCTGCTGTCTGAACAGTCCAGGAAACCGTTTTTTTCTAATTCATAATAGAGTCGTACCTGTGAATGGCTTTTTTGATAGCTAAATAAGGTGATAAGGCAAAATACTACCAAAACTCTTTGTGTTAAAGAGCCAATTGAAAGGTGTAATATGTTGCCTATGCGTTTCATTTAATCAATAATCGGTAGATAAATCATCACTTTAGTGCCATCAGGCACACCCTCTGCTGTTTTTTTATCAATAATCTGTATATCAATATGCCAGTCGTTGGTCATTGCCAATAATTTTATTCTTTCATCATTAATGTTCATGCCCATTGATTGATGTTTGAATATATTTTTTCGCAGCAGTGATGCCTGTTCTCTACCTATTCCATTATCCTCTATCGTTATCAATGTCTGGTGTGGCATCGCTTCAATAGATAACCAAAGCTTCCTTTCAGTAGGTCGGTTCATCAGCCCATGCTTGATAGAATTTTCAATATAAGGCTGCAAAAGCATAGGTGGAATAAGTGTATCCTCTGCATCTATTTTTTCATCAATATGATAGATAAATTCGAAACTATCGTCAAACCTCAGTTTTTCAAGTTTTACATATAAAAAGGTCGTTTCGAGTTCATCGACCAATGGAATAAGTTTTTCTTTGGAATGCTGTAAAATAGACCGCATCAAGGTAGAAAAATCAGTCAGGTATTCGGCTGCCTCAACCGAACGATGGTTGAGAATATAACTTTTGATAGCGTTGAGACTATTAAAAATAAAATGCGGGTTAATCTGCGAGCGTAAGGTGCGTAAATCAGATTCTTTCACCGACTTCATCAATAAATTGCGGTTGCGTTGCCTGAGCCAGGTTTTATAACCCAATGCCGTAGAAAAACACAGGATTTCAACCAGAACCCCTAAATTAAATGGCGTGCTTAATGCCAGACGCATCAATACGTTTTCGAAGGGCTTCATCATTAATATCTGCTCTAAAATGCCAATTATTACGCCAAGCAATAAAGCAACAGAACCCCATTTGATATACTTTATGAATGAACCTTTCAGGCTAAGAATAGCGAATGTAGAGTAGGTGCCAAAGCAAGCGATAACTAGCTGAGTAATTATCCAGATGTAACCTCCGGATTGGTAAAAGTGAAAAACAAAGTTCAGCAGCGTATCAGTAATCAATAAGGTATACAGAAGTTTGAGGTAAAGCCTGATATTTTTTTCGAATTGTGGAGCGGTTTTTGAAAGTTCCAGAAAATCGCTTAGGAAAAGATAATAGAAGATATTAGCTACGAGGGCATAAGTATTGTTGTTAGCAGAGAATTTCAGAAAAGGAACAAAGCTAAAGAAAATCCGCATATAAGGTGAATGTTCGATTCCCCATAAGGCAAAAAGCAGGATAAAAAACAGATAACCTGCATAATAGGCATAATAACGTTTGTGCTCGACAAAATAGAGTACAAAAATATAAAAGGCCACAAAAAGCAGTATTGAAGCAAAGAAACCATCAGCAATCAGATAAGTGTATTCATCAAAAAAAGCCCGCATCTTATCGTTATATTCCCAACCATAGCTTACTAATTTTGGTTGAAGCTTCATAAATAACTGCGGGTGTTCACTTACTTTGATGAGTAACTCATAGGTTTGATGAGGCGAAAATTTCAGTGGAGCATATTTTTCATCATAGCGGAAAGGACGTTCATGTGGCAATAAGTCCTGTTGGGTTGATTCCAGTAATACGTATTTACCATTTACTTTCCTAAAAACCTCTGTACGCTTATGAACCCCTGCTGTAAACAATGCAGGAATAGTGGCTTTTGTAGGGTTTGTAACCGTGAGTTTCAGCCAGAAAACATAATCAAAATAATCGAAAGCCAAAGGCTGAAAGCGAAAGGCCTCTAGCGGTATAAAGAACTGTTTGTCAATCTGTTGTATTGGAGCCTTGCCACTTGAATCGATATAAAGTAAGGTTTCAGCAGAACACTGAATGACATTATTATCAATGAATTTTTTGTTAATAGTAATGGTGTCTGTTTTTTGGGCAAAACAGATGGGGTAGATGGATATAAATAGAGTTATTGTGAGAAAAAACCTCAAGCTAAGTTCAGTTTTTACGTATAATTATTATTGTATCACGATTTTTCAAATCGTCTATGCGAATATTTGGTGTAATTAAATAGTATGAGTTTTGTTGAGTTAGATTTGCTGATAAAGCTCACCCAAATCCTGCGGTGACAATTTGAAAAATCGTCATACATAAACTACCTCACCAAATCCATTAATTTCATGCGATTGGCTCTTGAAACCTGTAGGCTGACGCCGTTATTCATGACCACATAGCCGCCCTCACCTTTAATATACTTTTTGATATGCGTAAGATTAACTAAATGGGATTGGTGAATGCGCACAAAAGGATGGTTAGAAAGCAGGGTTTCAAGGTCTTTAAGCGTTCTTGAAATCAATACTTTTTCCTTATTAGCCATCATGATTCTCGAATAATTTCCATCGGCTTCTGCATAAATAATATCGTTGATTGAGATAAATTCCAGGCCTTCGGGAGTTGGTACTGCTACATTGGGTTTGTGATGAATCCCTCCACGCATATTGGCTAAAAGCAATTCAAGATTCTGTAAATCAACCTGTTTGCTTTGCTTTTGGCGCACTTTATCAACTGCCCTGATGAGTTTATCCTTCGAAATAGGTTTCAGCAAATAATCTATGGCACAAAACTCAAAAGCTGTAAGTGCATAAGCATCATAAGCAGTACAGAATATGACTTCAAAATTGATTTTCGGAATCTTAAGCAGAAAATCAAACCCGTTCATCTGTGGCATACTAATGTCCAGAAAAACCATATCTGGTCTGACAGTTTCAAGGATTTCAAGTGCCTTTTCGGCAGACTGGAATTTGGCAAGTACTTTTAGATCGGCACAATAGGTCTGGAGTTCTATTTCAAGAGTATCAAGGCAACCTTTCTCGTCGTCGATTAAAATAGCTGTGAGCATGGCTTAACATTTTTCGGAAAGTGAAACTACAAATATTTCTACGAAATTCGTATATGTTTTTGTTAAAACACAAACTTTTTTGAGGAGGCAGGGGTTATAAAGTTAAGGAATTGTAAGTTTCGCACCCGGATTTTGCGGGTCAAGATTAAATTTTAGTTGCCATAACAAATATTTAACTGTATATGGTTATTTTTACGCTTTTTTTGTTATTATTGCAACTGAATTTGCGAAATAATTCATCAATAAAATTGATAACCACAAAATAATCTTAATGTTTTTATGGCTGGTACAGCAGAATTAATACTTGACGGTAAGTCTTACCAATACCCTACCATAGAAGGTTCGGAAGGAGAGAAGGCAATTGATATTGCTAAACTTCGTGATGAAACAGGTTACATAACAATCGATAGCGGCTATAAAAATACTGGAGCTACCAAAAGCGCCATCACTTTTTTGGATGGTGAAGAAGGAATATTACGTTACCGTGGCTATGCCATTGAAGATTTAGCAGAAAAGGCGAATTTCTTAGGAGTAGCATATTTACTTATCTATGGCGAATTGCCAAACAAGGAACAATACGATAAGTTTGATACTGCCATTCGCAGACATACACTGGTAAACGAAGATATGCGCCGCATTTTCGATGGTTTCCCGGTAAATGCACACCCGATGGGCGTGATGTCGGCAATGGTAAGTGCCATGAGCGGTTTCTACCCTGATTCGTATGATGATAAAGCACCGGATCATACCGAAACACATATCATCCGTTTATTGGCTAAGTTCCCTACGCTTGCTACCTGGTGTTATAAAAAATCAAACGGGCACCCAATCAATTATCCTAAAAACTCTTTAGATTATTGCTCGAATTTTCTACATATGATGTTCTCGTTGCCGGTAGAAGAATATACAGTTGACCCTGTAGTTTCGGCAGCTTTAAATAAATTATTGATTCTTCATGCTGACCACGAGCAAAACTGCTCTACCTCGACTGTACGTCTGGTTGGTTCATCAAAGGCTAATATTTATTCGTCGATTTCGGCAGGTATTTCAGCGCTTTGGGGTCCGCTACATGGTGGTGCTAATCAGGAAGTGATTGAAATGCTGGAAGATATAAAAGCGGATGGTGGCGATGTAATGAAGTTTGTGAATAAAGCGAAAGATAAAAATTCAGGATTCCGTCTGATGGGTTTCGGACACAGAGTTTATAAAAACTTTGACCCACGTGCCAAAATCATTAAAAAAGCGGCTGATGATATTTTAGGTAAATTAGGTGTAAATGACCCTGTATTGGAGATTGCGAAAGGATTGGAAGAAGCAGCCCTGCACGATGATTATTTCGTATCAAGAAAACTCTATCCTAACGTTGACTTCTATTCTGGTATCATCTACCGCGCCTTAGGTATACCAACCAATATGTTTACGGTGATGTTTGCGATTGGTCGCCTGCCGGGCTGGATTGCACAATGGAAAGAAATGAGAACCAACAAAGAGCCGATTGGTCGTCCTCGTCAGATTTACACAGGTGCAACTTTGCGTCCGTTTGTAGAATTGGAAAACAGATAATCTTGGGGACGCCTAGTCTTTGAATTTATGATATATCAAAAAGCCTTGGGGATTAGTCTCTGGGGCTTTTGTTTGTAAAATCTGTAATTTAGTTTATGGTGCTAAATTCTATATCAAATTAAATCACCATATCGATAAAAATATTTGTAATATAAAACAACTACTAACAAACCAGCGAGATATATGGGACATACAGCGCAGCTTTTAGAGGATAGCTTATTAGTAATCTGGAATGACAGGGATGCAGACAGACGCTTAAAAGGAATGAAAAAAATATATGCACCAGACATGCATTTTTATGAGAGCAACACAGGAGAACCCATAATTGGACATCAGGCAATCAATGAACTCATCTCAAAATTGCAGAAAGAATGGCCGATTGAATTTCAGTTTCAATTAAACAAGCCTTCACAAGTAAATCATCAGATTCAGATGATTTACTGGGACTTAGGACCTCAGGGCATTAAACCAATTGCCACAGGAATGGATGTAGCCGTGATTGAAAATGACCTGATTAAATCATTATATTTATTTTTAGATATTCCTGAAACAGACAGCTAAGTATATCAAAAAATACCGGAATAAAAGATTCTTACCTCTTCTGCATAATCCGTTGCATATATTTCCCGAGAATATCAAATTCAAGATTAACCGTGCTACCTACCGCCAATTGATGGAAATTGGTATGCTCCCAGGTATATGGAATAATAGCAACACTAAAGCCATTGTCTTTTGAATTAACTACTGTCAGGCTCACACCATTGACGCAGACAGAGCCCTTTTCTACAGTAATATTATTGTTTGACGCATCGTATTCAAATGAAATCAGCCAACTGCCATTCTGGTCTTGAAGTGCTGTGCAGAGATTAAGGTTGGGGAGAAGGTTTATAAGTAGGAAGGGACTGATTTAGGGTAATCTATAAATTAACTATGTTGACTTTAGGCGTTGAATTAATTCGCTGTAATGCCAAATATAGAGGAGAATAGCCAAATCCAGTGTTCACCCAATAAATTGGGTGGCTAAGAGGACAAAGGAATATTATTTACAAAGTGCCGACTAAAGTCGACAAGAATTGATACAATTTTTTTTAAAAAAACAATTTCAACCAAAAATGAAAAGGAAACTTCCAGGGCTTTCATTTTTATATGCCTAATACATTTTCAATCTACAAAAGGCGTCTTTTATCAGGCTGGTTTTTAGCGCCTGCCGCTTAATAGATAATATTCTTTTTTAGGTTGTATGCCATTGGTTTTTCTTAATTTCAAGCCATGGAGAAAATCAAAAATATACTTAGCCAACCATATATGGCTTACATCCCCGGTCGACATAATGCCACTTTGATTATTTGGTCAGGTGTGTTTGTATTTCTATTCCTGCTTATTTTTAAGCCCTTCAACATTCAGAATATTACTCCTTATTTTGAAATTAATACTCTTTTTATACTCGGTTATGGTATTATTACATCATTATCAGTATTCATAATGATAGAAGGGATGGGTCGTATTTTACCGGCTATTTTTTCAGAACGAAACTGGAAAATTAAACATGAAGTTATTTTTGTTCTGAGCCTTATTTCTCTAATCACGATTTTCAATTATTTTTACACAGTGGCCATCACGCTTCTTTCGTTTTCAACCGAAACCTTCATTTTTATTTTTTTTGCTACGGTTTCAGTGAGTTTTTTTCCTGCGGTGGGTTTTGTTATGTTTCGCTATGTTCGGAATGTGAAACAGTTCTCACGTCCAACTACAGTTTTGGAGATTGAAAGAAAAGAGGAAGTCAAAGGAGAATATATTGAACTATTTGCTGAAAATCAACGTGATAGCCTGACCCTTTCTCCTGAAAGCCTACTCTTTATAGAATCTGATGACAATTATTCAACTGTATTTTTTACCGAGCAAAATCGAATCCAGAAAAAAC
>CALRLS020000141.1:0-11105 GCA_943368815.1 Cyanobium sp. NIES-981 | reverse complement strand
AGCTTCGCCTCTATTATTTATAATAAGCGGGGTCGACGATAAACCTAAACCAATACTATTTAAAGGAAAACTCCATTTTTCTTTTCCGGTATTAGCATCTAATGCCAGTAATTTTTCAACTGCATTGATATATAGGGTAGATTGATAGTAATTAATAGCAGACTGACTAGTATTTATTACAGAATGCCACTTTTCTTTGCCACTTTGCGCATCAATAGCATATAGATTACCTTCACCAGTTGAATAAACAGTTTTGTCTGCAATAAACGGTGAGTCAAAACCATTAATCTGTTTATCGGTGCCCCCCAAATTCCATTTTTCTGTAAAATTACTTAAGTCAATGGCAAGTAATTTACCATATTCATGAATGTAAAGTATTCCATTATCAATGGTCGGAGATGAACAAATCCAATAATTTGCAGAATTTAGATTAAACATATTAACTTTCTGATTCTTTAAATTATAAGAAAAGCATCTTTGGGGATGAATAATAACAAATGCCATTGTTAATAACAGGTGAAGAGTTATGAAAATTGAAGCCTTGCGGACTTTTAAACCTGCTGTTATTAAATACCTCATTTTGTATTCTGGCATTTTTTATGATATTGCCATTTTCTGCATCAAGTATCTGTAGCCCTGATTTCCCGACGATATATACTAAACCATTGTAAATCGTAGGGGATGAATCTACAAATTCATTAGAAGTAACCTCCCATATAACCTTTCCATCTTTAGTATTTAAGCAATATAATTTGCCATTTGTACCGTTGTATGAAGCAATGAAGTAAATTTTATCGTTAGCTACCATTGGTGAAGATAAAATATAATCCGCTTTAAATTTCCAATTTTTAGTGCCCTTTTCAAAGTCCAGACTAATTATTTCCCCAATCTCTGTAGAATTGCCTCCATCTCCTGTAGTAGCGACAAATAACTGTCCTTTATCAAAAGTAGGAGAAGAAATGATATAGGGATATAGTTTATAGTCCCATATTTTTTTGCCTGATGCCGCATTTAATAAAGAACAAGTACCTTGGTCTTCGCATATGAATACATAATTCTCTACCGGTATATCCTTTATTTCTACAATCTTCTCAAGGGAGTCTGTGCTTTCGGTACTTTGGGCGCGCAACTTTACAGTATAGCTCCCATTCTCTTTATAAATATATATTGGACTTTTTTCTGTCGAAGTCTCGCCATTCCCAAAATTCCAGAAGAATCTTGTGGCATTAGCCGAAGTATTTGTAAACTCTATTTCGCCATTTTTGCCAATTTTGAAATCAAAAGAGGCTTTAGTAGGCAAAGGTTTTATAGGTTCTTTCTTTTCGAAACAACTTTCAGCAGAGCAGATAAGAAAAATAATAATTAAGGCGAAATTTAAAAATTTCATAATAGTCTCGATTAGTACAGCAAAATAAACCCTATTAAAATTCGATGCAAAATAACTAATTTAACCATATATATCAATTCGATTTAAAAAGTTTAACTACCTCAAGCCAAAATCATATCTCTCATGCACAATCCGTTTCAGTATACCTAATTGCCCGCAATGCCACATGGTATGTTTGATGTTCCAGTCAATGGCTTCGAATTTTGTTTTGGCAATGGGGTGGGGCATAGGTGTCGGGACTAAAGGAGCATCGAGGTCTTCAAGGGTCAAAGATTGTATAATATTGATTGATTTTTGTTGCATCAGTTTCAACTGGTTCCGTAGCTTTTCCGGCTCCGTTTGTCCTGCATATTGATGTGTGGAGGTATTATGGAAAAACTGAGAATATTCTTTCATGGGTATTTGTTGCAGTATGTCCATCTGATGACCTACAGTTACCATTACCGAATGATAATAAAAACTGATAATCAGATGGCCTACCTGCCAAGTCACGCTTGATTCAACTACTTCCGGTATAATATCCCATTTTTCATCAGGAATATCATAAACGAGTTTATTAACCCAATCATACGCATCTTCGGTTTGTTTTACCAATAATTCAATTTGATTCATCTGCTGAGAGTTTAAAATTCAGGCAAACTTATTAAATCTGGATGGGATTAAAAACATCGGCTATGTAAAGAATACTTTTGCAGGATTCAGCTCATTGAAACTAAGAGATATAAATAGAGCTTGATAGATATAAGTCTTATTTTCGTAAATGAAGTAAATTCAAATTGTACAACAAAGCCACCTGTTCTGGTGGCTTGTTGTTGAATTTATATGGATTTAATAGAAACGCATTTAATCTTTCACCGTACCCGTCACACATTGAAGAAGTGACTGGCCCAGACCTCCCCAGATTGTTCCCCAGAATGATTTTTCATGAATCCGGGTGAGGTTTATTACACCTACTTTGAGTTCCTTATTCTTACGGGGGTTAGAGTCTTTCAATACCAGATTATTGACTATAAAAGTAGGGATAGCTTTTTTCTTGAATATCCCTAATAATCTCTTTTTGGGTTTTTCTTCGTTTTCCTCTTTCTTTTCTCCCACTTTTAAAAGCTCTGCTTTTAAATTTTCATAATATAATGTACCTGTACCTGTTACCTTGTAATCGTCGCCTTTTAATTTAAAAACGTATTTATTTACCTGTAGCGATTGTACATTTACCTTAGCCAGTGCAATGGTTATCTTATTGATAGAAGTACCTTCAAAATACCCTAACTGCCCTTCGCAGGTAAAATCACCATTTTTAGAAGGAGTATTAAAAGCAAAATACACATTCAGGCTACTGGTATTCATAAAATAAGTATGAAACTGAGCCTTGCAGATTGGGTTTTTCAGCAGGGGTAAGCTATCATTAGTCGCATTGAATATTTTACCTTTTATTCTAGCAAAACTAATGTAGCCTGTTATTTTCGCTTCGGGGTCGTATTCTGTGTAGGTAACTCTTACATTGCTTATATTGATAGTATCGATATTGAGTTTTAAATCAAGCTTTTTCAGCAACTGGTGTGGATACTCACCTACCTTGTTACGTTTCATTCTCGGATAACGTTTATCATTAAATACCTTTACATAACCGCTGTCAAGACTCATTGACTGAGCATAGAGTTTGTTGTCAGGAAAAAGCATCTGAGGCTGAATCTCCTTGATGATAATGTTTTTAAATACCAACTCTGTGCGGTCACGCCCACCGGATACTTTCCCAAAAGTCATTTCACCTGCTCGTGGTTTGAGGTGAAATTCACTCATGGTCAATTGTCTGTTTTTAAGAGAGAATTCGACATTTTTTAATAAATTATCATTCAGCAGGTTCTTGTCCGGCAATACAATTTCTTTGATGCTAAAAGTATAATCGTCAGCATAATAGACTTTCCGGGTAGATTTATCAGAAAGCGAATCGACTAATATATTGGTAATCTCAATATTAAGGTTTTTAATAACACTCTTTTTAGGCTTTTCAAACATCCGGTTTTCATAAGTAAAATCGACATTATTCAGCAAAACTCTATCAATTTGCAATGACTTCACAAACTTAGAAATTAACTGATAGGGAGTCTTTCTATCAGCTGAATCTATCAATTTATTATATGCCTGGCTTTTATGAAGAACTTTTATCGTAGGCTTATCAATAGCTACGGTACCCATATCTAAAATTTTGCTAATAATGATAGATAGCGGAAAAACACCCGTAAACTTCACAGTCGGTACCTGAATGTTTAATAAATCATCAGGTGCCTTTTTAAGCGCATGAAGTCTTTTGTAAATAAGAGTATCCGGTACGAAACTCACGTTAGAAATTACTATGTCGCCCATTGCAGGATTATAAGTAATATCCGAAAAAGAGATACGATACAATCTGTCAGTAGCTTTCAGTACACCGTTTTGAATACGATTGGTTACCAGAGGTTTTAAAAAGAAGAAACCACCGATGGTCAGAATAATCAGCAGAATTAAAATGCTACTTATAATACCAATTGTAATTCTCTGCCATCGATGTTTTATTTTCATAGTGGTTGTGAAATTTGTAAAGAGGTGCCATGCTCAATCGACATGGCACTTCTGAAATGAATCTTAGTCTTGTGAAAGTACTAAAGCGCTATAAGGCCCTACTGATATTTCGCCCAAAATGACATCATTTTCTGTATTTGTTTCAGCTTCTGTACATTCTGTGTGTGCAAAATCCGATTCGTAGGATTGTGAATCTCCGTTAAAACGCACCAGCCATTTGCCTTCAGAAGGAAATTTGATAGGATAATTGTAAATCGCTTCATGCGAAAAATTCATAACGACTACTGTGGTGTCTCTGTTACCGCCCTGGTTCCATCGTTGAAAAGCTATCAGTTTCTTTTCATGGTCTAAGGCAAGCAATTCGGTATGTTGCCCCATTAAGCCTGCCGAAACGCCTGTGAGATTTCTACGGAGGTGAATCATGTCTCTGAACATATCAGAGATGCCTGAAAGGTTTTTCAAACGACCCCAATCCAGACCTTCAGTATCCTGAAACCAGCTATCCTGCTGAAGACTCTGTCCCTGAAAAATCATCGGGATTCCCGGTGAGGTCAGTACCATTATGGCTCCTAAAGTCGCTTTTTTTCTGGCATACCAGCCTGTTGCATTGCCCGGTTCTACTTCTTCGGCTACTCTGGCTTTACCATTGGCCACTTCATCGTGTGATTCTGTAAATATCACACGACGCCAGGCATCATCGCTGTAGCGTTTAAATAATGCATCGCAAATCAGATTCATATCAATGTATTCGTCAGATGCCTGGGTGAGCACATTACGAAGCGGGTGAACAAAATCTGCATCCCATTGGGTGCCATAGCCCAAGCCGCCACTTTGTACATTATCTGTAATAAAGTTTTGTCCGTGCATATCTTCTGCTACAACCAGCGCACTTGGGAAGCGCTCTCTGATTTCGCTGTTAATCCACTTTATCATATTCAAACCCTCCTGCAGGTCATGTGCAGGATTACCATCAGCATGTACATTTCTGATATATGGTACCATGTCCATGCGTAGCCCGTCTACTTTATAGTCTTCCAGCCACATGATGGCGTTGTCTTTAATGTATCGGCCTACTTCCGGACGCTCATAGTCCGGACGGGTATCTCCCCAGGGAGTAGTTGAGCGCCAGTCATTATAAAAATAGATACCACCTTTACCGTTTTCACTCCATCCATCAAACTGCCATAAATCAAGGTCAGAAGGCCCGAAATGGTTATACACCACATCTAATATAACAGCTATGCCTGATTTATGGGCTTCTTTAATAAAATCTTTGAATGCTCTCGGGCCACCGTATTCAGTCTCGATGGCGTACGGATGAGCAGGATTATAACCCCACGAAACAGCTCCGGCAAATTCGAACGGAGGCATGATTTCTACGGCATTAATGCCCAGTTCTTTGAGATAAGGTAGTTTCTTGATAGCATCATGAAATGTACCTACCTTACCCGGTTTAGAACGGTTAAAAGTACCTATGTGTAGCTCATATATGACTAATTCATTCCACGATGGCATCTGGAAAGTAACGTTTTCCCAGTCATAAGCCTTAGGATTATATACGATTGAGTTACCAACAGAATTGGTTACATGTCTGGCGTATGGGTCGTTCTTGTAAAGATTTAATTCACCATTTTTAATAAAAAACTTGTATTGGTCGCCTTCTTTAGCCTGTTCAATATTCACACCCCAGCAGCCGTTTTCTCCGGCAATCAATGGGCTTGCTCCCTCGTTCCAATCATTAAAATCACCAATTACCGCCACATAGTCGGCATGGGGTGCCCATACTCTAAAAAAAACTCCGTGTTCGTGGGGGGTAGCTCCCATTCCACTAATGTAAATTTCGGTTTGACTTTCTACGTTTTTCATGGTTAAGCAGATTTTTTTTTATCTACTTATATATCAAAAATCTATGCCATCAGAGAAAAGAGATTCATGGGAAAAAAAATCTACATCAAATGCCTTAATAATTGTGTTTCTTTAATAATTCTTTAATTTTGAATGCAAGATTATTCCCCACTTTCCGGAAAAACATTCAATCAAAGTACCTCTGATGACAGATGTGATTAAAATAGCTGCCATTTTCATTGTTGATTTTCATAAGTCATTGTTCGCTTTTAAAGTGAACAGAAAGAAAAGGTTTTTCCTATCAGTTGGTCTATTGTTGGTGACGTTTCTTTCCTTCTCCCAAACCAAACCCCGACCCGAAATCAACCTTGATGAGTTTATACAAAGGATTTTTCCATTACAACAAGATAATATTAATTATGAAGACCTGTACGAAAGCCTGTTTCAAGTTTATCAGAACCCGATTGACTTAAATTCAGCTAATTACGAAGAACTATCTTCTTTGTACGTCCTTTCTATAAACCAAATCAAAAGCCTGTTGGCGCATCGTGCCGAATATGGTGATTTACTAAGTATCTATGAATTGCAGGCTGTTGCAGGTTTTGATTTGAACATCATTCAACAGCTCTTACCATTTGTAAATCTCAGGCAAAAGTTTAGCCCTAAAGACTTATATAATGGTGTATCTAATGCAAGCGACCACTATCTGGTGTTAAGAAGTAGCCAGATCCTTGAAAAAAGCAAAGGCTATGTTGAAAATAAATACACGGGTTCTCCACAACAATTATATGCCCGCTATAGATTAAGTCGTCCCGGAGATTTTCAGATAGGATTGGTTGCTGAAAAAGATGCAGGAGAGAAAAACTACCTTGATTTTTACAGTTTTAATTTACAGTTAAAGAATAAGGGTAAACTGAAAAATCTGGTCTTAGGCGATTATCAATTGCAATTCGGGCAGGGACTTGTTTTGGGAGCAGGATTCTTTCTGGGCAAAGGCAGCGAAGCCGTTACGACTATCCGTCGGAGTAATATGGGTATCAGACCTTATGGTTCGTTATTAGAGGGTGGGTATTTCAGAGGCGCAGCCGCTACCTATCAACTTAATAAACTTGACCTGACGGCTTTTTATTCAAGTACTAAACGGGATGCCAGCATTGATGAAGCCGATGGAGAAAGAGAAGAGTATTTCAGTTCTATTCTGACATCGGGCTATCATCGTACTGAAACAGAATTAGAACGTAAAAATGAATTGACAGAGCAGAACATAGGCTTGAATGCCACTTTTCGCTTCAATAATGGCTACATCGGGGCTACTTTATTGCATACGCAATTTGATGCCATATTAATGCGCCGACAATACCAATATAACAAGTTTGAATTTGTGGGCAAGCAAAACACGGTAATTGGTGCCAATTTTACACGTACATGGCAGAACTTCAATTTCTTTGGCGAAGCTGCCAGAAGCAGTAGTGGCGGAATAGGGTTGACGGGTGGTTGGGTAGCTGCTTTGAGCAAAGAGTTTGAGTGGGCCATGCACCTGCGATACTACGATAAAAACTTTCATAGCTTTTATGCCAATGCCTTAGCCGAAGGCAGCCGGAATATTAATGAGCAGGGAATTTATTGGGGCTTGAAATATTCGCCCAAAAAGAACCTGAGTTTCAGTGCCTTTTATGATAGATTCAAATTTCCGTGGCTCAGGTACCTGGTAGATGCCCCTTCAAATGGATTTGATTATCTGCTTAGAGCCTCTTATCAGCTCAATAAAAGAGCTTTGTTATATGCACAGTACCATGCCGAACACAAAGGTAAAAACCTGCCTGATAATACTACTCCGACTGATGTAGTTGTGAATACAATCAGGGAAAACGTTTTGGCCAACTTTGATTATACCATTAATCGGACCTTTAAAATTCAAAGCAGAGTACAGGTTAATGCCTTTCAATATGAAGGACGAGCCAAATCGACAGGCTATGCGATTATGCAGGATGTGGAGGGTTCTATTAGGAAATTATACCTGAAAGGCAGGATAGCGTGGTTCGCTACCGATGATTACGATTCCCGTATTTATGCCTTTGAGAATACAGTTCTTTATGCGGTCTCTTTTCCGGCCTATTTTGGAAAAGGTACAAGAATATATCTGAATGCCAGATATGCCCTTAATCCTCATCTGGATTTATGGGTGCGCTATGCCCGTACACAAATGAAAAATCAGGAAAGTATCGGAAGTGGGAACGATACCATTGATGGTAATCATAAATCGGATTTTAACTTGCAGATACGCTATAAGTTTTGAAAGGTATTCTTATGTATAACGATTTTTTAAATCGTTCAAGTCGCAATTGATGATTTAAAAAATCGTCATACATACGTACTCAACAAGCACACTCAATTTTTTGTCCAACAGCATTAACCTTGGTACCTTCAGTAGCGTACCCATCGAATTTCCACCATTCGATACCACCGATTAATTCTCTCACATTGAAACCTAATCGTGCCATATTCAAAGCACCTTTGGTAGAGGCATTGCAGCCAATGCCATCGCAATAGGTCACGTAAATTACGTCGCGGTGGAGGTTTTGGGTGGTGATTTCATTCATTTCCCTATGTGGGATATTAATGGCTGTTGGGATATGCTCTGCTTCATAACCAAAAGGTTTTCGGGTATCAATGGCTACAATTTTTTCTCCTTTGTTCAAAGCATCGAATAAATCGGAAGGGTCCATTTCGTAAGCCAGCTTATCTTCGTAATGTTTGATTTGTGCATTCATTGTGATATGTTTTGATTTTGTGATTGATAGTCGCAAAATTACCGTTTAGAATAAAGCAGGAAAAATGAAAAGAATTGATGTCTTTTATCAATTCTTTTCATATAAATCTGATGAACAAATTTTGTTAATTTGCTTTCTATTGATAAATCAGGTATGGAAATAAGACATTTACGGCTTATTAAGGCAATTGTAGAAGAGGGTAGCATAACGAAGGCTATTACTCAATTGCATTTAACGCAATCGGCATTGAGCCACCAGCTCAAAGAGGCAGAATATCAGTTAGGTACAAAGATTTTTCTTCGTGCCAGTAAAAAACTGATTCTGACGCAAGCCGGAGAAAAACTTTACCAGACAGCCAAAGAAATTGTAGATAAACTCTCGGATACAGAGAAAGAAATCAAACAATTGGTCTATGGCGAGATAGGCGAAATCAGAATCAGTACTGAATGTTATTCAGGGTATCACTGGTTGCCCTCGGTCATGAAACAGTTTCAAGGGCTCTATCCGAATATTGACTTAAAAATTGTGATGGAAGCAACCCATTATCCTTTACAAAAGCTCTTAGCCAATGCATTGGATATTGCTATAGTTAGCGACCCTCTCAAAGATAATAGTATAAAGTATGTAGAACTTTTTCAGGACGAAATGATGATGGTGGTTTCTGAAAATCATGCTTGGGCGAATAAGAAATTTGTAATAGCGGAAGATTTTAAAAATGAACACCTGCTTATTCATTCTCTGCCGCTCGAAACAGTTACAATACATCAGTTCTTATTGGCACCTGCCAATGTAAGCCCAAAGAAAATCACACCCTTACCACTGACCGAAGCCTCTATTGAAATGGTAAAGGCTGATATGGGGATTATGTCAATGGCTAATTGGGCTTTACGACCCTATCTCAAAGATACGAGCCTGAAAGCCATTAAAATCGGGAAGAACGGATTAAAGAGGAAACATTACATAGCTATCATGAATCACAGAACTTATCCGCAGTATTTCCATCATTTTATAGAGTTTTTGCAAACGGAAATGAATCTACAATGGAATACCTGATTAGAGCAATACTACCACAAGACCTGACAGCTTTAATAGACTTATGCCGCAAACACGCCGAATACGAACAGGCCATCTATGAAACAGCTAATAAAGAACAATTGCTAAGAGAGGCTCTTTTTACCGAAAGCCCAAAACTATTTTGCTGGGTAATAGAAAGCAATAAACAATTAGTAGGTTATGCTTCTTATATTTTCGATTACTCAACCTGGGATGCCGGGACATTTTTGTATCTGGACTGTCTATATCTGGAACCTCAATGCAGAGGATTAGGAATTGGTGAAGAAATCATGCAAAAAATCAGAGAAGTAGCCCGGCAAAATAATTGTATCAATATCCAATGGCAGACGCCTGATTTTAATACCAGAGCCATTAAATTTTATGAACGCATGGGTGGAGTGGGGAAGAGTAAGGTTCGGTTTGTTTGGGAATTATGAGCAAAACTAAGCTACTCAAAGAGGTGTACGTATACACTAATCAAAGAACAAAAACTTTTCAATTAGTATGGAATAATCTCTATTTATCATCGTTTTGGAGATAACTACCTTTATTAACATTATTACAAACAACTAGTGACTAATATCTAAAATCTTATGCAAATGAAACACCTAAGCCTGCTTATTATGATAGGAATAATTAATAGTAGCTGTAGCTCTATGCCAGGCCAGCCTCTTTTTAAAATTTCTGAAAATAGTAAAATAGGCTTCATTGATTCAACAGGAAAAGTAATTATTAAACCTAAATTTCATAGTGCCGGAGATTTTTCGGAAGGGCTTGCTTATGCACGAACAAATGGCACCTACGGCTATATCAATCAGATAGGAGAATATGTGATTCAACCGCAGTTTGATTATGCCACCCCTTTCCATGAAGGATTAGCCGTTGTTTATCAGGATGACAAACCCTTTTATATTGACAAGGAAGGGAGGAAACCTTTTGAAGTCCAATTTCCACAAATATTTGCTTTTAACAAAGGAAGGGCACAGATTAGAACATCTTCCGGTAAAACCGGATTTATTAATCGGCAAGGTGAAATTGTAATAGATACAGTTTTTACAAATATTAATCCTTTTATTGAAGGCTTATCAGTAGTAGAGGGGCTCAATCATCATGAATATGATAATGAAGAAAAACGCATTAAAGAAAATCATGAAGTTGGGGTAATTGATTCATTAGGGAAATTTATTGTTCCTTACGGAAAGTTTAAAGATATATTGAATTTAACAGACGGGTATTTTAAAGTACAATTAACAAATGAATCTGATGGGTTTGTTGATAAAAAAGGACAGCTATATCTTATAAAAGAAAAGTGTGAAGGCTGTCGGGTATCCAGTGGTATAAATTCTGGGTTTGTTAAAATGGTTATGTACAAGGATAGTTCGTCTGACAGTAGCTATGAAGCATTCGTTAACACAAAAGGAGAATTGGTTATTAATGACTCAAATTACTCTGAAGTACAAAATTTTTCAGAAGACAGAGCCTTTGTGAAAATT
>CALRLS020000140.1:0-11114 GCA_943368815.1 Cyanobium sp. NIES-981 | reverse complement strand
AGCTGAAAAAAAATATTACAGATTAGGGGGTGCAACTGCTTTTTGTACAGTTAGTAATTATGAAAGTCATCTACCGTTCAAAAAATACGCAAGCAAAATAGCTGTCTGGGGTAATGCCGTGCAAAATGGAGAATTGATACTAGTACCAGAGTTAATGGCTTCAAAAGATTCAACCGGAAATTCTTTTGAACGGGTAAACGACGAAAAATGGTTCAGAAAAAATGGTTTTCAGCAAATAACAAGTGTTCAACTATACGATTATTCAGGAAGAATTTTTCAGGAAAGATTTACAAAGCTGAATGATGGAATGATTAGCGTTGATGTCAAAGACCTTCCGAAAGGTGCTTATCTGGTTCGGACAGTATATAAGAATGAAAGAAGCCCGACAGAAAATGAGATTTCCACCACGCGGATATTGATTGAGAAATAATCAGACTGTGACTGATCAGGTACATGGGTAAAAAAGAGGGTTGCCTCATATTCACACAACTCCTCTCATTTGAATTTCAAAAAACAACAAAACACTGCTGTGACGAATAGAACAAACGTGATGTTTGTAATTTTACTGCAAGACGTGAAAAAGTGGGAAGGTCTCTTCCCTCTTTTTTTGACCCCTATGTATAGAAATTATCTATTATTAGCCGGATAATAACCTGATAATAATAAGATAATACATTATACCCCGAAGATTTCTTCATAAAAATCAATCGTTCGTTGATTTTATCAAAAAGTGTTCGTAATTTTGCACCCCGAAATACAATCCTAATTTAGCTTGGATAAAAGTTTCTAAACAAAATTGTCTGATAATCAGACCTTTAAAACATTTTGAAAAATATATAAAAAAATGGCACGCGATTTAAAATTTACAAGAAACATCGGTATTGCTGCCCACATTGACGCAGGTAAGACAACTACCACTGAGCGTATACTTTATTATGCTGGCGTGAGCCACAAAATTGGTGAGGTACACGATGGCGCTGCTACGATGGACTGGATGGAGCAAGAACAGGAGAGAGGTATTACCATCACATCGGCAGCAACAACCGTTGACTGGAATTACAGAGACAATAAATATCACATCAATATCATTGACACCCCTGGTCACGTGGACTTTACCGTTGAGGTAAACCGCTCGTTACGTGTATTGGATGGTCTTGTATTTTTGTTTAGTGCGGTTGATGGTGTTGAGCCTCAATCAGAAACTAACTGGCGTCTGGCAAACAATTACCATGTTGCCCGTCTGGGTTTTGTAAATAAAATGGACCGCTCGGGTGCCGACTTCCTTAACGTGTGTAAACAAGTAAAGGAAATGTTGGGTAGCTATGCTGTACCTCTTCAATTGCCAATCGGTGCTGAAGATAATTTCAAAGGTGTGGTTGATTTAGTAAACTTCCGTGGTATTGTATGGAACGAAGAAGATAAAGGTATGACCTTTACTGAAATTCCGATTCCTGATGATATGTTGGAAGAAGCAACAGAATACCGTGAGAAATTGCTTGAAGCGGTTGCTGAATTTGATGATACTTTGATGGAAAAATACTTCGAAGATCCAACTTCAATTACTGAAGACGAAATCCTTGCAGCCCTTCGTGCAGCAGTTGTAGCGATGAAAGTCGTTCCGATGCTTTGCGGTTCATCATTCAAAAACAAAGGTGTTCAAACCATGCTTGACTATGTGATGGCCTTATTGCCTTCACCATTAGACAAAATGGCGATTACGGGTACAAACCCTGATACAGGTGCCGAAGTAGTACGTAAACCTTCTGAAGACGAGCCGTTTGCAGCTTTGGCGTTTAAAATTGCAACTGACCCTTATGTTGGTCGTTTGTGTTTCATCCGTGCTTATTCAGGTGCCTTAGATGCAGGTTCTTATATATTGAATAACCGTTCAGGTAATAAAGAGCGTATTTCACGTATCTTCCAGATGCACGCCAACAAACAAAACTCAATTCCAAGATTGGGTGCTGGTGATATTGGTGCGGTAGTAGGATTTAAAGATATCAAAACCGGAGATACTCTATCGGATGAGAAAAACCCTATCGTTTTAGAATCAATGGTATTCCCTGATCCGGTTATCGGATATGCAATTGAGCCTAAGAAAACAGCTGATCAGGATAACTTCTCTAAAGCAATCACTAAGTTGATTGAAGAAGACCCTACACTTACAGTAGAATCAAATGAAGAAACTGGTCAGACTATCATCCGTGGTATGGGTGAGCTTCACCTTGAAATCATCATCGACCGTATGCGTCGTGAGTTCAAAGTAGAAGTAAATCAGGGTGCACCACAGGTGGCTTACAAAGAAACAATCACTAAATCTGTTGAACACCGTGAGGTTTACAAGAAACAATCGGGTGGTCGCGGTAAATTTGCTGATATCGTGTTCGAAATCGGACCACGTGAAGACGGCAAACCAGGTTTAGAGTTCGTAAATAACATTGTGGGTGGTATTATTCCAAAAGAGTTTATTCCATCAGTACAAAAAGGTTTCGAGCAGGCGATGGTAAATGGTCCGTTAGCAGGTTTCCCTGTCGATTCAATGAAAGTTCGTTTGTTCCATGGTTCTTACCATGATGTCGATTCAGATTCATTGTCTTTTGAGATGGCAGGTCGTTTAGGCTTTAAAGAAGCTGCACGTCAGGCTGGCCCTAAGATTCTTGAACCAATCATGGCAGTAGAAGTTCTGACTCCTGATGAGTATACAGGACCTATCACAGGTGACTTAAACCGTCGTCGTGGTATGATGAAAGGTATGGATACAAAAGCGGGTTCACAAGTAATCAAAGCTGATGTGCCTCTATCTGAATTGTTCGGTTATGTAACTGACCTTCGTACAATGTCATCAGGTCGTGCAACTGCGAACTTAACATTCTCGCACTACGAGATTGTTCCGCAAAACATTGCAGATAACGTAATTGCAAAATCGAAATCATAAGATTTTGTAGTTTAAACATAAGAAACGCCTGCTTTGAGAAATCGAAGCAGGCGTTTTTGTTTGATACCTTATGAAAAAATAACCAGTTATTCAAAATACTATCTCACATACAACCATATATAAAACCCATTCAGACATAAAGAAGCCAGGAGGTTCAGCCACATCACATGCCGGAAATCGGCCTTACCTGGGTCTTTCAATACCTGTAAAAACCACCAGCTGAAATAGGCAAGAGTTGGCAGATTAAACAATAGAAGAAGTATAAAATCTGATTCAGGAAAATAGAAGAAAAACAAGGCAAATGCGACCGTAAAAACAAGGGCTGTAAAAACAAAAGTGCCTTTGATACCCAATAGCATACTCAAGGTTCGGTCTCCCCTCTTGCGGTCTTCATCGTGTTGGTATACCTGTGTAACAGGATATATAGCCCATAACATTAATGTACTGATAATGGCTGGTAACAGATGAACTTGCAGAAATTCAGCATTGTCACTAACAGCCAGTATGATTGTATAATAAGTAAATGCCCCCTGAAACAAGCCCACGATAAACCAGCTTAGAACTGCATATTTTTTCAAACGTACCTTATCGTCGCTATAAGCTTTTGAAACCATGCTATAAATAAAAATCAGCAGCGCAAAAAGGGGACTAACTACCAGAAAGCCCAAAATAACCGCAAAAGTATCGATTCCCCAGGCTACCCAAAAGAGTTTGTCATCCACTGCAGGAGGTTTTTCCAGACCTCCGATACTTCCCTCATCTTTATCAAAATAGCTATTATAAGCGTTGCTTGCAGTATATATAAGCAGATGCAGAATAACAAAAACCCAAATGGCCTTCGTTTTGTCAACTATGGTAGCCTGGCTTATCGCAAACCAATAGACAGGCATCAGAAAAAAAGAAAAAGGAATACGCAGGTGTAAGAGTATATCTTTGGCTGTCATGGGCTATCTTTTTTTGTAAAGATATTAAAATCTCATTCGGATTTGCAGTTTGAGGTGGATTTATTGAAATACCAAGGAGCTATTTTAATTTCATAAGTATGAGCGATTAACAAAATCACTCTACATTTCTTTGCTTCCCAATTGCAAAATTCGTTTTTTTGACCCTGGTTTTAAAGCCGTATTGAATTCTATTATCAACCCTGATTATGTATGAAAACTAAGATTCTTATTGGTTGCTTATTGTGTCTATCCTTATTTGCTAGTGGTCAGAAAACTACCGAAAAACTCTCTGATGAATCCTTATTAGACCTTGTTCAAAAGCAAACACTGCGTTATTTCTGGGAATTCGGGCACCCAACCAGTGGGCTTGCCCGCGAGCGTAGCAATACCAATTTTGGTTACGGACACGAAACCTGTACTATTGGTGGAACCGGATTTGGCGTAATGACAATCATTGCAGGGGTAGAACGTGGCTGGATAAAAAGAGAAGAAGGAGCCGAAAGAATCAGTAAAATTGTCAATTTTCTTTTTAAAGCACAGTCTTATCATGGAGCTTTCCCACATTGGATGGATGGTGAAACAGGTAAGACAATACCGTTCGGACGTAAGGACGATGGCGCTGACCTTGTGGAGACGGCTTATCTTTTTCAGGGTTTATTATGTGCCAGAGCCTATTTTGACAAAGACAACGATTCTGAAATAGATATTCGCCAGAAAACAACCTGGATGTGGGATGAACTCGAATTTGACTGGTTCACGCAAGGTTCGGTAAATCAATTATACTGGCATTGGAGTCCGAACAACGGCTGGGCAATGAACTTTGAATTACGGGGCTGGAACGAGACCTTGATTACTTATATTTTAGGAGCGTCATCGAAACGCTATCCCATCACTCGTGAACATTATATCAAATGCTGGGCGCAAAGCGACCATTTTAAAAATGGCAAAGAGTTTTACGGAGTTAAATTACCTTTAGGCTTCGATTATGGCGGTCCTTTGTTTTTCTCACAATATTCCTTTTTGGGTTTAGATCCACGTGGCTTAAAAGACCAGTATGCCGATTACTGGCAACAGAATCTTAACCATACCCTTATTAACTATAAGCATTGCGTTGCTAATCCGAATAAATTTAAAGGCTATGGCCCAAATTGCTGGGGATTAACCGCCAGTGATAATCACGTGGGCTATAATGCGCATTCTCCCGACAATGATCAAGGGGTTATCACACCTACAGCGGCCTTATCGGCTTTCCCTTATACGCCTAAAGAATCAATGGCGGCTTTGCGCTATTTTTACGAAGAAAAAGGCGACAAACTATGGGGAGAATATGGTTTTAAAGATGCCATGAACGAATCGAAAAACTGGGTGGCAGAGTCGTATCTGGCCATTGACCAGGGGCCTATAGTAGTAATGATTGAGAATCACAGAAGTGGTTTGTTCTGGAAATTATTTATGGGCATACCTGAAATTCAGCAGGGGCTTAAAAAATTAGGTTTTGAGAGTCCACAAGTGAAGTAAATATTCTTTATGCCTGACTTCTATCGTAGAAGTCGGGCATAGCATATTAATCACTTAGAATAGTCAGCGAAAACAGTCTTCAAAAAAGCATCAACAAATCGTCTCACCTGTTCCAGCGTTTCAGCATTAATAATCTCTCCCTGCTCATTAATCTTGCCTTTAATTCCACTAATCACCAGGGATGTATCTTCATTAAAATCAGCGCCTAAGGTTCGCATGATTAATTGCAATTGCTCATGTCCTTTTTCTCCTGATGCAGCCGCTGTGATGATACCTAATGGCTTATCTGTAAAAACAACCGTTGAAACTGTCCATTCCAGAGCATTTTTCAAACTACCGGGAATGCTGAAAACATATTCAGGTGTACAAATCAGAACACCATCAGCCTCGGCAATCTGCTGCCTGAAACTGGTTACGATAGGAGCTAAGTGACTATCATCAATATCAGGATTGAAATGCGGGAGTTCGGATAGTTGATTGAAGATAGTCAGGTCTGCATCTTCCTGCATTAGCTCCCCTATCTTCCTTAATAATCGCTCATTACTTGAATTGGCTTTGGTACTTCCCAATATGCCCAATACTTTCTTTTTAGCTATCATACCTACATTTTATCACCTTTAACCAAAAGCATTGACTGAACCGATTCGTTCTTTAAATGAATAAATTTCAGGCGGCCATCATCTTTCATATAAGCCTGTAAATCACTTTCTGATTCAAACGAAACAAAATGTATTTCATAAGGTTTTTCACCTTCTGCTACCACATAAGCCGAATCATTTGGCCGGACTCTATAAAGCAGTTTACCGTTAAATTTCTCAATTAAGGGTAACACATTGTCTTCAAATTCATGAAAAACGGCCTCTTTGCCTTCCTTTACAAAAATCAGTTGGGTAATGTAAATCATTTGTTTATCAAGTTTAAAAGGTTTTGAGTGTATGACACTTCTGGCATATCTTTTCTATCAAGTCAGTAGAAGTTGATTCTAACGAACTAAGATTACAAAAATGCAAAGAAATTTATGCAATCATTTATCCTTTAATATTTACCAATCTATCGTGCTGATCAAAAGTTGCCATAATGTTATTATTATCCTTTTGGGCAGAAATCAGATTTTCTTTAACTGTAAGTGTATATCCTTTTAAAGTAAGATAATTTATTAAAGCTTTTTTGTGATTGCAATCGTAGGCAGAAATAAATTGCGGAAAGGTAATTAATATTTTCTGATGCTCGCTTTTTGAGAAAGCATCGAATTCTTTAGCTTTAATTAGCACTAACATAGCTCCTTTACCATAATCAGCAATATAATAACAACTTGCGTTTAGCTTACCGCTTGCTATACAACCAATGGCATGTAAATCATTGATATCAGCACTAAACTGAGGATTTTTTAAGAAATCTATTCCGTTTTCTTCTCCGTATTCTTTAAGTTTGTTGGCTTGTAAAAGTAATTCTCCTGAAATACCCGATTTATCATTTGCCCATCCCCACAGCCATGTTTGTGAACTGTGAGAGATAGTTCCTAGAACTTGCATTGGAAATTCAAGTTTGGAACCAAAAGAAATCGTACCTCTTCCCATGTCTACATTCCAAGGCTCATTACCTATAATTTCCAGGACATACGTTTGTTTTTCCAAACCAATAGCACCAAATTGTTCGATTAGTTCTTTTTTTGATTTTGCTGGTGAGAAACTATCATATCTCAATGTTTCAGTTGTAGGATTTTTTTCCTTGCTGAAAAGTTTTTTCAAAAAGCTCATTTTATTTAATATTAAAGGTATCGCTAATTACTTCACAACAAACTCATGCTTCCCGCCCGCCCCTTCTATCCATGTATCTTTTACGGCTCCTGTACCCTCAAAGCGGTATTGTAGCCCAACTATTCCGGTAGAATTATGTGGAAATCTGAGTGTATAGGCTTTTTTATCATTTACAAAAAAAGTCATTTGTTTATTATGGGTTTCCACACGTAGCTTTGTCCATTGGTTTAAATCACATCCGAAGCCCGATAAATCAGCATCGGTGCTTTGAACATTTGCCCCACAGGCATATAAATTGATATTACCGACACAGGTTTTAGCACAGAGCGGTATAATAATAATATCGTCTTTACATTGAATCAAGACCTGTACTTTCTGACATTTACCAGTACCCTCCGAAAAATCGTTTTTCAGATATGTTTCAAAAGTGAAATTATCATTCATTAAATCGCCAAGGTCAGTCTGATTAAAAAACCTGATTCTGGGCGCTTCAGGATGCAGCCCGAGCTCATATTTTTTCAGTAAATCCCTGTCCACTCTTACTTCAACACCTTTCAGTACTTCCGGCTTAGCAAAATACAAAGGCATCTGGCCATCGTTCTTTGCCTCTGCTAAAACCAGCCAGTTGTCGGTTTTAATCTGCAAATCATGCTCTTTTACAATCTCCTGATTCACAATCAACTTTGTTCTGAAAAAACCCGGATAATAATACATCGCCGAATGGTTATGCAGGTTCCTGTAAACCTTTTTCATTCGTCTCATATCCCATGTCTGCACAATAAAGATAGAATCATTCAGATTGGCTGCTGTGGCATCATAAGTAAATACGACAGAATTCGGCAAACCTTCCGTTACCGCTTTATTGGCTTTGAAAACGAATTTAGAATAATCCAGATGCTTTTTCTTCCCGTTCTGTACCATAAAGCCAATCAGACTGATAATTGCTAATATGCTGATGATACCATAGATAAAATACCTTCGCTGATTTGTACGAACTACCGGAGAGTTTGGAGCAGTAACAGGTATTTCCAATGACGCAGAAGCAGGCGATGGGGGAATACTATTAATAAAATCCCGCCAATTGGTAAAACCTATAAATACGGCTAAGGTATTAAGCGTAGTTAAAGATGGGGAACTGTGATAACTGGCTTTGCCGAATATTCTTTTTAGGGTGGAAACACTTATCTGTACGTTTGTCTCGGCAAATATCAGTTCATTAAGCCTCTCAAAATCATAATTCAGCCAGGAAGCACTACTACCCCAATTGAGTTTATCTTCAATTGCTTTTTTACATTTTTCGAGATTTTCTGCTTCTGAATTCTCCATATTAAATTCATAATTATTTATGACCAGACATGAACCTGTTTTGGCACACGTTTGACAAGGTTATAGCTTTTTCTTTTCCACAAATTTGCCAAAAAAAATCCATCCAAGTAATCCCTGCCGATACATTTATTATTTTAATAAAAAACCTAAAAATCATGAAGAAGTTCTTAACACTATTACTCCTCACGACAACAATCTATACTTTTGGTCAAAGTAAAACTCAAAAAATTGATCTGAAAAACTCTGCTATATGGACATTCTATAAAAGACAGACCCCTGCTTGGAAAGATACTATTGTATTGAGTAAAACCGAAGATGAAGGCATGATGGTACTTCAGGGTTTTGAGATGGGAAATGGCACCATAGAATTTGACCTAAAAGGCCAGAATATAGTACAGCAAAGTTTTGTAGGGATTGCCTTCAATATTCAGGACGACAAGACTTTCGAAAATATTTACTTCCGCCCATTCAATTTCATGAGCCCTGATACTGCCCGACGACGCAGAGCCGTGCAATACGCCAATCTGCCTGACCAAACCTGGTTTAAGTTAAGAGAAACTTTTCCGGGCAAATATGAAAACAGAGTAAACCCCGTACCTGACCCAAACGCCTGGTTTCATGCCAGAATAGTGATTGAAAAGCCTCTGATAAAAGTATTTGTGAATAATAGCCCTGAGCCTTGTCTGGTAGTAGAAAGTCTGGCGGCAAATACAACAGGCAAGATAGGTTTATGGACCGGGCCATTGACTCTTGGGTCTTTTACCAATCTGATTGTTAGGCCTTCCGAAAAAAAGTAGGTTTTTATTTCCCACACACATCATACATTGCTTTCTTGTCTTTTAGCCAGCCGGTGGAAGGCAATTGCGCAAAATCACTAATACAGATAGTTGAAATATTATTGCTCTGGCAAGCCAGATAAATCAATTTAAGATTCTGGCTGATATTTAGTTGAGTCAACCGATTAGCAGAGCAGTTAAGATGAAACAATGCCATGCTTTGTGAAATATCTATTTTTTTCAATTGATTGAACTCGCAGTATAAATATATCAGAGCAGGGTTCTTAGTGGTATTCAAACTATCTAATCGGTTATTATTGCATTGCAAATAAACCATTTCAGTATTACGGCTTAAATCTAAAGTCCTTAGCTGATTATTGTGGCAAAGCAATGAATTGAGTGTAGTGTTCTTGCTTATATCCAGACTATCCAGTCCATTATTAGAGCAATACAGGTATTGTAAAAAGGTATTACGGCTGATGTCTAATTTCCTGATAGAATTATTAGAGCATAATAATTCTGTCAGGACTATATTCCTGCTTAGGTCTAATTTACTTATCTGATTGTAGGAAGCGCTCAGTCTGGCAAGGTTAATATTATTACTTGTATTAAGTACCTTCAATTGATTGTAAAAACACCAGACTGTTTTCAAAGCCATGTTTTGCGTAATATCCAGGCTATCTAATTTATTATTCTGGCAGTATATTTCTTCTAAAGCATCCGCACCATTGAGTTTAAGCTTAGTCATGCCATTGTTATCGCATACAAGGTATCTTAGGGCTGTGTTTTTGCTTAAATCCAGTTCATTCAGATGATTATTCTGACATTCCAGATAGGTCATGTTCGAGAATGCCTCTACTCCTGTCAGGTCAGTAATATCTCTGCCTTCTATTTTTAATTCAAATATCCGTAAAGCGGCACTTCTTGACAATTGCCCGTCCCGGCTGTCATCTATTTTCTGTCTGATTAGTTCTTTCTCAAATGCCGAGTCCGGAATAGCAACGTAGCTTGAGGCCGTTTCGGTACTAAAATTCGTTGTAGTATTGCCTCCTTTGCCGTCTTCTGCTATCACACTTCCGTTAATATCGCTACCAAATGGCAGGTTTTTCAATAGATAGTACCTGTCTCTGACTCCATTTATCTGCTTACCCCGGTAGCTTATGGTATAGCTCACCTCATCATTATCCGGGTCTCTGGCGGGAGTCCAATTTAAAAGAACAGATTTACCATCACTTTGTAAAACTGCATTAACGATAAAACTTTCAGGGGCGTGGTTAGGCGCTAAATCCTGTTCCTGATGGCAAGCGCTCAATACCAGCAACGAGAAGTAAATATAATATCTCATCAGCAATCATTTTTTTGGTCTGACTGCCCTGTATATGTTGAGGTTGGATGATTATGCCTACAACAGCCTATAATAGTTATTATACGGCTGATTTTGTTTTTGGGTAAGAATTAAAATCGATGCAGATTTCGGTCAAGGCGGGAATTTGATTGCTTTTAAAATTGAAGTACCTACACTATGAGGTACAGTGGTCTGGCTGATAAGCCCATTATGCAACCTTACTTATTATCATTTCACGGCGGCGGCGGGGAACGTCAATCTCCCGGCCATTTTTAAGCTGCAGGATTGATTTCAAAGAATCATAATGATGAATATAATTACGATTAATCAGATAGCTTCTGTTGACACGTATGAAGTTTTCCTGGTCAAAAAATTCCTCATATTTTTTGAGATTTAATCCCGAAAGCAAGGTTCTGCCACAGACTAAAAAAATTTGAGTATAATTGGTATCGGCCTGGAGAAAGAGAATTTCCTCTAACGGAATGCCTGAAATTAGTTTCATAAAGCTGATTT
>CALRLS020000139.1:0-11131 GCA_943368815.1 Cyanobium sp. NIES-981 | reverse complement strand
TGCTCTTCATCAATAATTAACAGGCCTAAATCCTTAAAATCAATGTCTTTATTTAATATACGATGCGTACCTATCAATATATCTGTTTTACCCTCTTTGATTTTTTTCAATGTCTCAGCAATCTCTTTTGCGGACCTGAATCGGCTTATTTCATCCACATTTACGGGTAATTTTGACAATCGTTCTGCAAAAGTCTTGTGGTGCTGCATGGCCAGAATAGTAGTTGGCACTAAAACAGCCACTTGTTTGCTATCTGCCACCGCTTTAAAAGCCGCCCGAATAGCCACTTCTGTTTTACCAAAACCCACATCACCGCAAACCAGTCTATCCATTGGATATGGTTTTTCCATATCTTCTTTTACATCGTTTGTCGCTTTGGCCTGGTCAGGGGTATCTTCGTAAAAGAAAGAAGACTCCAGTTCGGCTTGCATAAAACCATCTCTTGAAAATGCAAAGCCGGGAGCCATTCGCCTTTTGGCATAAAGACCAATCAATTCTTTGGCAATATCTTTTACCTGTCTCTTTACTCTTGATTTTTTATTCTCCCACTCAGCGGAACCCAATTTGCTCATAACAGGAGGCGTTCCCTCTTTGCCTGAATATTTGGCAATTTTATGTAAAGAGTGGATATTAACTAACAGAATATCATTGTCTCGATAGATTAACCTTACAGCCTCCTGCTCTTTATCGCCCACCACGATTTTTTCCAGACCGGCAAAGCGCCCGATACCATAATCAATGTGTGTAACAAAGTCTCCCGTCTGCAGCGCCCTCAATTCTTTCATCGTCAGGGCCTTTGACTTGCTGAATTTATCACGAACCTTGAAGCGGTGGTAACGGTCGAAGATCTGATGGTCGGTATAAAAGGCAACTTTGGTCTGGTCATCAATAAAACCCCCGCGTAATGAAATCGGCATTGACTGAAATTTAGTCAATGGGTCTATTTCTTCAAAGATTGCATGTAGCCTACTCAATTGTTTTACAGATTCAGCCGAAATAATGGTTGTAAATTGCTTTGACTGATTCTCTTTGATATTATCAATCAGGCGTTTGAAGTCCTTATTGAATGATGGTTGATTTTTGCTTTGAAAACTGAGTTTTTCACCCTCCTTATAATAGCTTTTGGAGCCAAATTCTATGATTTTAAATTTTTTGATTTCATTCTGAACCCCTCTTCTGGTTTCGAACAAAGCGTCCGGATTTTCAATGATTCGTATACCGCCGCTTTTAGTGACTATCTGCTCAAAATGCCGCTCAACCTGTTGAAAACAGTCATCTATTACTTCAAAACAGAAAGATGCGTCTTTTATCCATATATTACTCGTATTGCGAATGAAATTAAAGAATGTTTCTCTTGTTTCTTTGATTAGTTTGTTCTGAACATCGGGTATAATATTGATTTGGTTGACAATCTGCATCGATAATTGTGATTCCGGATTGAACAGACGTATACTGTCTATCTCATCTCCGAAAAGCTCAATTCTATAGGGATATTCAGAAGCATAAGAGAAAATATCGACTATACCTCCGCGGATAGAGAACTGCCCCGGTTCGTAAACGAAGTCGGCTTTTTCAAAATCGTACGAGATAAGGAGCTCTGAAATAAAATTGATGTCGAAACGCTCTCCGACCTTTATCTGAAGGGTGTTGGCAATCAAAGATTTCTTGTTGATTACTTTTTCGGATAGTGCTTCCGGATAAGTAACAATCATCAGATTTGCCTTATCATTATTCAACTGATTGAGGATTTCGGCCCTTTGAAGCACGTTTGCATTGTCAATTTCCTCATATTGATAGGGTTTTTTATAAGACATCGGAAAAAGGAACACATTTTCTTCGCCTAATAAATTCTGCAAATCGTTGTAAAAATAAGCGGCCTCATCCTTGTCGTTCAATATAAAAAGATTGTGCTGCGGATTAAGCTGGTAACTTACACTGGCAAAAATAGCATCTAAACTCCCGGTAAATCCCTTGAGTTGTATGTGAGTATTCGTCTTAATTGCCTCAATGGCAGTACGAATAAAAGGGTCTTCACTATAGATTTTTAATAAGTCTTTTACTTCCACCGGTCAGATTTTTATAAATAAGAAAGGGACGCAAAGAGGTTTTCTGCGTCCTGAATTTTAATACAAAATTAGAAAATAAAACCAAACCTGATTTTTAAAGGCATTAATACTTTGTTAAATCATTGTTTAGTACAATTTCATCATTTATTTATATCGTATTTTATTAAATATCCGATTTTAAAACGAATATTCAATTTATTGTGATTCAATAATGCTTATCATCTTTTTAAGGGCATCCTGACGAGCCTTGTCAGACTCGGGATAATTCATATTCAGTTTTTTTAGCTCGTTTACAATCACTTTAGCCACAATTAACCTCATATTTTTCTTGTCATCGGCCGGAACCACATACCAGGGGCATTTATTGGTTGATGTAGCATTAATCAGGTCTTCATAAGCCTGTTGATAGTCATTCCAGAAGCCTCTTTCCTTTACATCCTGCTCATCAAACTTCCAGTTTTTGGTTGGATCCTGAATACGCTCTATTAATCTCTCAGCCTGCTCCTCTTTTGATACATTCAGGAAAAACTTCACTACCCTGATTCCGTTCCGATGCAGATAAGTTTCCAGATTGGTGATATCTTCATACCTGTTTTTCCAGAGTTTCGCCATTTCATCTGTTAATTCCAGCGGTAGTCGTTGACTCTGCTTCACAATTTCAGGATGAACTTTTACAACCAGCACCTCTTCATAATAAGAACGATTAAAAACGGTGATGCTTCCTCTCTGAGGCAATTGCACGAGTGTGCGCCACATAAAATCATGCTCTAATTCTATTTCGGTCGGTCGCTTAAAAGAATAGACGCTTAGCCCTTGTGGATTTACACCGGAAAAAACAGCTTTCAGTGTACCGTCTTTTCCTGCCGCATCCATTGCCTGAAAAATTACCAGCAGACCATAACGATTATGTGCGTACATCATACTCTGCAATTCATCCATCTGATTATTCATTTCGGTCAAAGAAGTTTCATAGTCTTCTTTATCTTCATAAAAATCTTTAATTTTGGTTTTCGTGTGGTCGATAGAAAATTTCTCACTTCCATCAAATAAAAAATCATTGACGTCAATTTTTTTCATAAGGTATAAATATTTGGATAAGGCAATAGATAACAAATAAAAAGCCGGGCTAAATATAGCCTATTGTTTTAAATAAGAAATTTAAGAGCTACACATAATAGTAAAAGATTAGCAAACTCAAATCGTTAATATTTCGTTTATTTAATTATAAACGTTCAACCAGGAAATTTTGTTAAACAAATGAAGATACAATCAATCATAGTATTAGGGGCAGCCATTGGGGTGATAGCTCTGTCAGGATACAAATTCAACAAAAAAGAAACAAAAATGAATCACGAAACAGAACAAGATAAGGCTGTTGCAACATTCGGAGCAGGGTGCTTCTGGTGTGTTGAAGCCGTATTCCAAAGATTAGAGGGGGTTACAAAGGTAGAGTCAGGATATATGGGTGGTGCATCAAAGAACCCGACTTATAAAGAAGTGTGCACAGGACAGACAGGACACGTAGAGGTTTGTCAGATAACATATAATCCTCAAAAAGTATCTTACGAAGAATTATTGGAGGTATTCTGGAAAACCCATGACCCTACCACCTTGAATCGTCAGGGCAATGATGTAGGTACGCAATATCGTTCAGTGGTTTTTTATCATGATGATAAACAAAAGGCATTAGCCGAAAAGTACAAGGCAGAACTAAACACCGCAGGTATTTTCAATGCCTCTATCGTAACAGCCATTGAGCCAGCACAGGCATTCTACGTAGCCGAAAACTACCATCAGGATTATTTCAATCTGAATGGCTCGCAGCCATATTGCCAATTGGTGGTGAGACCTAAAGTAGAAAAATTTGAGAAAGTATTTAAGGATAAATTAGCAAAGAAGAATCAATAATAGCAATCAGATATTCAAAAAACGCTTCCTGAGCTTTGTTCCAGGAGGCGTTTTTTGTTTTTATCAGAAAAGTGTTTTGGCATATCAGAGCGTTTTGAAATCACTTATGATGGTCGGTTAGGTTAGAGTTAGTTTCTAAAATTGCCAATACGATGCAATTTGGCCCGGTGATTTGATTTTATACGAACATCATCATACCGCTTAGAAATGCATCTTTTAATATTATATATAAAAGTATTAAAAGTATATATTGTTGTTAAAATACCAGAGGTGAAGAAGGATTTACGGGCGGTTTATAATCACCTAAAGAACAATAATTGCGAAAACAACAGAAAAAAATGGCATTTCTCTTTTAAAGGAACTAATTTTGCACCCGAATTTTAGTTATAAGTACTTAGCTATCAATAGAAAAGCTATGAACTGCAGCTAAAAGATAAACAATTTTATACTTTTCATTTCAAAAAATCATGTCTGCATTAGTTGAAACAGCGAACTTACTCGCTGACAGAATCAACGCGTTGGAAGAATCGGCCACGCTTGGTATGTCGAAAAAATCGCGCGAATTAGCGGCACAGGGACACAAAGTTATTAACTTATCTGTTGGAGAGCCAGATTTCAGAACTCCAAAACACATTTGTGATGCTGCCAAGGCAGCTATCGACAACGGTTTCCACCACTACACACCAGTAGCCGGTATTCCAGAACTCCGCAAGGCAATCGCAGACAAGCTCAAGCGGGAAAATAATCTGGATTGGAAACCAGAAAACATCGTTGTTTCTACAGGAGCAAAGCATTCATTAGCAAACGTAATACAGTGTTTAGTAAATCCTGGTGACGAGGTGGTAATTCTTGCTCCTTACTGGGTAAGCTATTCTGAAATGGTAAAGTTGGCTGAGGGTAAATCAGTGATTGTTGAAGGCGCTTTTGAAAATGATTTCAAAGTAACACCCGAACAACTGGAAGCAGCTATTACAGACCGCACAAAAGTGGTCATGTACGCCTCTCCTAACAACCCTACCGGCTCAGTATATAGCGAGGCTGAATTAAGAGCCTTAGCCAAAGTAATTGAGTACCATGAGAATGTTTTTGTTTTGGCTGATGAAATCTACGAATACATTAACTTTACCAGCGAAGGGCATTTCAGCATCGGGTCAATACCTGCAATAAAAGACAGAGTTATTACTGTAAATGGTTTTGCCAAAGGTTTTGCCATGACAGGCTGGCGTTTGGGCTTTATTGCAGCGGCTAAATGGATAGCTGAGGGTGTAGAAAAACTACAGGGTCAGGTAACATCCGGTACGAGTTCTATATCGCAACGCGGTGCTGTAGTAGCATGGGAAGACATGACAGCCCCTGAAATGATGAAACTGGCATACCTGCGTCGCAGAGACTTAGTAATCAAATTATTAAGAGATATTCCGGGTCTGAAAGTAAATGTGCCGGATGGCGCATTCTATGCTTTTCCTGACGTAAGTTATTACTTCGGAAAATCAGATGGTAATGTGACTATACAGGATGCTGACCAACTATGTATGTGGTTATTGGAAACTGCACACGTAGCCATGGTAGGCGGAGGTTCGTTTGGTGCACCAAAATGTTTGAGAATTTCAACAGCGGCATCTGACGAAGCATTAACTGAAGCAATGAGCAGAGTAAAAACAGCACTAAGCACATTGAAATAAGACTATAGTCAGAGTATAAAGAAAAAAGCACCTGAATCGCAGGTGCTTTTTTCTTTTACTTTATATATAAAAGTATTATACTTTTAATAAGTAAGCATTAAATGAAATAGTTTCTTATTTTCTGAATTCAAAAACAACGCCGAATGTCCAGCGGAAGTCATTATTCTTTCTATCACTTAGTACGACACTTTCGTAAGAGTTCTCAATTGTACTTCTGATAGCTGTTCGCGTCGAAATCTGATATTTGAAAATCAGATTGCCGTTCCAGCGGAAGTTTTTCTCGGTTATACTTGGCTGAAGAAAGATGGTATGAGAGATAGACATTTTGCCATCTGCCATGGTATACTCGCCAAAAAGCCGTGTAGAATTACGCCAGAGATTTTTATCCGGAATATCTTTATTTATTATAAAGTCGGTTCTTTCGTATAATAGCACATTGGTAACAGATAAATAGGCATTTTTCTTTTGAATCAGTTTCAGCCCTACCCCCGCTGCACCGATAAAGCGCTCATTTATCTTTCGAAGGTTACTCTTTTCAAAAGAGCCGAAGGCTAGATAATAAAGCGTTTTTTCATAGAGAACTGTCGTCCGGAAATCAGCAAAAACTTCCTGTTCATTTAATTGTTTATTCTGTTGACCATAAATAAAGGATGGGCTGCTCGAAAATTTCAGAATCTGACTGAGATTCCAGTCAATACCCGATGCTAATTGCATTAATGCACGGTTTACATTGCCGGATGTGTAAGTCCCGTCGGCAGATAAGCGAAACCTGAATTTGGCAGGGGTGTCATCCTGGGGTTCCTCCTCTTTTTCCTCTTCTTCTTCGTCTCCGGACTCTTCTTCGGTACTGGTACTGTCAGTGGCGACTTGAACCGGAAGAGAGTTCTGGGGCTTAAGGGTGTCAGGGTCGGTAGTCTGGGCTTTTAGGGTAACGCTAAATAAAGAAAAAATTAAGATTAGTAAATTTAGTTTCATTGGTGTTTGGTTATTTATAAATTTAACAAATTTTGTAATATCTTTTCTATTTTGCTAAACAAGCACCAAATTAAAGAGTTTATTGTTATAAGAATCCATACAAACCAGATGATAAGGGATTATCATAAAAATGAAAAAAGCATAGATAATGGAAGTGGCTAAATATTTATCAGTAATTTTTGCAAGCATGATAAAGTTTTTCGGAGGGCCAATAACAGGCGTAACTCTGAAAATCACATGGATTGAAACCGCAGTGTGTTCGGTAATAGGTATGATGATTACGGTGGCGCTGGTTACCTTTTTTGGAGACTATATTCAACGAGTTTTTACGAGAATTTTTCAAAGAGGAGAGCCGAAGAAAAAGAAAAAATTTACCCGCTCAAACCGGATGGCGATAAAGATAAGACGGAAATTTGGTCTAAACGGTATTTCTTTCTTAACACCAATTCTTTTTAGCCCTATTGGAGGAGCCATTCTGGCTCTGGCATTCAGGTATGAAAAGAAAAACATTATGTTAAGTATGCTGGTAAGCGCCTGCGCCTGGGGGATTATCCAGAGTTTGTTTGTGTATTATGCAAAGGCGCTTATTTTTTAAGAAGCCTAATAAAAAGCGAAGAGTACGAACAATCTAAGAATTCGTACCCTTCGCTTTTTATTTTTGCAAGTACCTAAATCTTAACAACTCTCACCCGCTTCAATAATGTGCCTGCCTTTTTTATTTCCAGAATATAGACGCCGGCAATGATATCCATCAGCCCAAGGTCTATATAGGCCACATTATTTATCAGTTTAATATAGTCTTTCTTTACAGGAATTCGCTTTCCTGCACTTGTATAAAGAACAAAGTCAAGGTTATTAAATGCTTCCTCCTGCGGTAGTTTTACATTGCATATATTTTCAAAAGGATTCGGATATACCACCCAGTCGGTCAGTGCGTTTTCGGTGGAATCCACGGAGTATTTCACTATAAACTGAATAGTTTTAAAGGTAATCAGGGTGTCTTTCTTGTACGCACTGGCCTTCAGCGTATATGTGCCAACCGGAAACCGCAGTCCCCTACCCTCACCAAACAGATTATAGGGTACTCGCTCAGATATACTTTTGAATTTATAGGGGCCTGTCAAATCGAAATGGAAATTAACCGAATCGAGATTACAACGGGCAAGAATATTGAGCCTTTCAGGCAGGCCTTCCAGATAAAGCACCCTGTTATTCTGAATATAGCCCCATCCTTCCATTGGCACATCGAAATAATCCGCCTTAATCAGCTCAAAATCAATAGCAGGCGGAATACTCTCAATAAACATACTTGTTTCGAGACTTGCCCCCATATTATCATAAATTTTGAGTTTGATTTTAGTTTTACCAAGAGACGGCGCTCTGCCATAAAAACTAAACTCAAATTTATTGAAATGCACCCAGTTTGGGGCTTCAGTTACTTCAATGTAAGCGATATAGCCATCAGGATCAATATATAGGTTTTCGGGTATTCTGAATATAAAAGACTGATTAACGACAATCTGATAGGTATAATCCTTAAGGTTTTCAATCGGTAATTCATTAGGGCCTTCCTGAAGAGGAGGCTTAGGAGGGTCTGGCACTATCGGCCCCGGTCCCGGTCCGGGGTCAGGATTAGGTCCCGGTCCGGGATCTGGCAAATCTGGCAACGGATTTTCAATAACCTGTTTATCATGCACCAGGTCTTCATCATAGATAATCTTAATTTTCTTCTTACCGTTTTCAGATTTGTTCTTCCAATCGGCCACAACCGCTTCACGATTATCTATCAGTTGAGAAAGACGGTATTTGATAGAGTCGGCAAAAACTATCGGGGGAGCGGCTTTGTCAAGCCAGTAAACGCCTTCCTTTACAGCAGGTAAAATCTTTTCAACGTCCTTCCCATTGTCATAATCCACGTAAAGCAGGATAATATCACAACCGTATTCTACAGCGCGGTCTACATAGGCTCTTAGAGATTCGGGCGTAGGTTGGTCAAAATGCGCCACCTCTGTATAAAACTTCTGATCCGGCCTTAAATTGCTGATAACCAGGTCTCCCTGCATACCTTCACCCTGAAATGCGTCTGTAGATGTTTTAATAATATCCGCCTTCTCGGTCAGGCTTTTAAACCCATAAGTGGCTCGTAACAAAGAAAGATTATCTGCAACTCCACCAAACTCACAGGCAACCTGATAGCCGGAATCTACTGACTTAATGGATTCAATAATACGATCTATGTAGCTTTTCAGTGAAAGATGCCTGAAAAGATACCAGTCTTTACCCCTTAAACCCCTGAACGAATCTTTAGTATTACCCCAGTTTACATAGGGTTCTACCTCCGGAAATTCTTTATAGTTGGTTCCCCAATAGCTGTTCAGGGTTCTGATGGTCTGATATTTGGTTTTGGCCCATTCTTTCCACTTGATCATCGCCCATTTAGAGTGGTCAAAAACGGCAAAATAAGGGGTACTGGGAAACTGTTGATTTTCGTAACCATAGCCTAATTCCTGCTGAGGTGTATTTACAACCGATATAAAAAGGATTTGCCCACGGCTTTGCAGGTCTTTGTATCTCTGGCAAACTTCTTTTACAAATGCGGCGGCTTTTTCTACAGATGGCTGGTGATTAAAGCTGAAATGATTATTATCATAATAAAAAGTGAGCGGCTTACCTTTAAAATCGGCAACAGCTTCGTCCGCTGTCCAGAAACTGGGGGTAGTGGCATAATGACGGCCTAAATGTATTCTCAGTATAAGTTTTACGTGCAGGTTATTCAGCACATGGTTTATCTGGTTATCCAGCTGGGCCCAGTAGGGTTTTGAATCTGCTTTCGGATAAATACGATCCCACATCAAAGTCAGTGCTACGGCATTACACCCGGCATTAACCATTTTATTCATGGCATTGATACCATGGTTTAAATCAGGCTCTAAATTCAAAACACCATGAACAATATATTTTTTAGGGGGAGCCTGTGCAAATGAGGCTACCGATAAGCAGAATAAAGCAAATGTCAGTAAGTAAAAGTAATGTGAAAGTCTGAATTTCATAGATTTATTTCATTTCGTAAAACGCGTGCTCTAACACAATTTCGTTACTGAATCCGGCGAACCCTCTAACAACTCCTTGAATATTGATAGATTTAATCGCCTTGTTTTTAACAGAAGCAGATTCAAAAAACTCCTCCACGTCCTGAACAGAATCAATTTTAGAGTTAATGATTAAGCCTTTCTCTAATAAACCAGAAACACTATTATAAGACGCCTTTTTTCCGTCTTCCGTTGTAAGTGTTACAGTAAAATGAGAAGGTTGAAAAAACAAATTTAACAAATTACCGAACCAAGTGCTTGTGGTTTTTATTTTTAATACCATAACTGTATTAACTGGGCTATTAGCAGGAATGTTATAATTCTGGCCTAAACTTAATTTTAGAAGATAGCTTTTAACTAATTTCAGCGGTTTAGTGAGCGGCTGTTTTTCTAATAATAAACGATTATCCCACGTTTTTACAGGTTTATAGCGCCGCAAAAGCGCCAGAAGTGTCTGTGTTTCGTCTCCCCAGGCATATTTATTGTCAAGACTTTCTACGCCATAGATTACAAAGTCAGGGGCAGTGGCAGATAAATATTTATCCCTGTTCTTGTCGTCGAGGTATTGATTATATGCCTGATAAGACTGAAGTGTTGGTCGGGGATTATAATTGAGCGAATTAAAATATATCTCAGAAATTTCATTTGGTATAATATCAACAGTTTTGTTGCCTATCAGGCTAAGCACATCTGCCGGATAGCTATTTTGTTTTTTATGTTCAGGTTGATTAAAAATGTCTTTAAAATATTGTGGCAGAATAGACGCTTTCGTATGTATGTTAGATGGTATGGAAAAGGTAATTTTTTCAAAAATAGGCTGATACACAAGCAGATAAGAAAGAATATTGAGGCATATCAAAGCCCAACCACCAATCTTTAATAGTTTATTTGTACTGAAAAACGGCAAAAGCAGAAGGGGCAGATTGGCTAATTTAACAAAAGCAGTCATATGGCCGTCGTCTGCCCTGACAAAAGAATATTTGAAAAGAATAAAAGAAATAACAACACTGCAAGCCCATACAAAGAGGTTATCGACCAGCGATAAGCTTAGTTTTCGGTTTTGAATAAGGGTTCGTACTGCGTAGAATAAGCCTAACAGGATGGCAATACCCCAGATCAGAAAAGATACCATTACTAATCTTAATCGGTTTTCCGGAAATATTGACATGGCCTCATTATATCCACTTATTACATGAAGGCTTGAATAAAAATAATGGAACAGGTTTGTTTTGAGTAATAGCGATAAAACCAATAGTAAAATAGCGCTACCTATCGTATATAATATAAATTCAAGAAGAGATAGGCGCTCGGTAAAGAACGAATAGAGTACTAATGCGCCTACAAATCCTAAACCGATTATACCATAATTGACTTTTATAAAAAAAATAATAATACCAACAAAAATAGAGTA
>CALRLS020000138.1:0-11135 GCA_943368815.1 Cyanobium sp. NIES-981 | reverse complement strand
AACCGAACCTTTCGCTGTTGTCAAATGGTGGCTGTGTTATAGTATAAAAGCTAGAAAAAAATCTTCCTATTAACTATGGCACAAAATTGATGCCAAAAGCATAGAATCTGTTAGGTAGAGTAATATAGTAATCAAAGGTTGAGGGAAACAATAGCTTGAGATTACAGCTACAAAGTTAGAGAAAAAAACGTTAAGTGGGTGAAAAATAATTAAAATAGTGGCAATTTTTAATATTATACTTAAAAATTGCCACAAATACCTTTATACTCTTTGTGAAATTAATTCTTTAATATCTCTGATAATTTTATCGGCAAGGTTAGAAGCAGTGGTTTCAAACTCAGATTCAGCGTAAATCCGGATGATGGGTTCAGTGTTTGATTTTCGTAAGTGCACCCATTCTTTTTCAAAATTAATCTTTACACCATCTTCTGTGTTTATCGGATATCGTTCGTATTTTTCTTTGATATCTTCCAGAATCTCATCTACATTGATTTCAGATGTTAATTCAATTTTCTTTTTGGCAATATGGTAGTTGGGATAAGTTTTTCTTAAAAAACCTACCGGTTTACCGAATTTAGCCAATTGACTCAAAAATAATGCAATACCTACCAGGGCATCTCTTCCATAATGTAGTTCAGGATAGATGATTCCTCCATTACCCTCTCCACCTATAATTGCCCCAACGGCCTTCATTTTAGCTACTACGTTCACTTCACCCACAGCTGCTGATGAGTACTCACCTCCGGCTTTTATTGTAATATCTTTGAGCGCTAGGGTAGAAGAAAGGTTCGAAACAGTCTTTAAGCTTTTTTTCTTTTTGGTATTTGAAAGAATATAATCAGCTACAGCTACGAGTGTGTATTCTTCACCGAAAGGCTCACCGTCTTCGCAAATAAAAGCCAGCCTGTCTACATCAGGGTCTACTACAATACCAAGGTCATAGTTGCCTTTACGTGTCTCAGCCGAAATCTCTCTGAGGTTTTCAGGCAAAGGTTCAGGGTTATGTGCAAAAATGCCTGTAGGTTCACAATTAATTAGCTTGATTTGTGTAACACCAAGGGCTTCTAACAGCATAGGCACTGCTATGCCACCAGTTGAATTAATGGCATCAACAGCTATTTTGAAATTTGCTTTCTCAATAGCTTTTTTATCTACGAGGGGCAAATCCAGAATCAGGTCAATATGTTTTTTCAGATAAGAATCATCATAGCTTACTTTGCCGATGTGTTTTATGTCGCAGAACTCAAATGATTCATTCTCTGCTATTTCAAGCAATTCTTCGCCATCGCTTCCTGAAATAAACTCTCCTTTTTCATTCAGTAATTTTAATGCATTCCATTGTATAGGGTTATGACTGGCTGTGAGAATAATGCCCCCGATAGCCTTTTCCAGAGTAACGGCAACCTCAACAGTAGGAGTAGTAGAAAGTCCTAAATCGATTACATGAAAACCCATGCCAACTAAAGTAGAGCAAACAAGGTCTGAGACCATTTTACCTGACAAGCGAGCGTCTCTTCCAAGAACTACTTTTAGTTCGGCACCAGGATTTTTTTTCTTGAGCCAGGCCCCATAAGCAGCAGAAAATTTTACGATATCTAATGGAGTTAAGGCATTACCACTTTTACCGCCAATAGTGCCGCGGATACCAGAAATAGATTTAATAAGGGTCACTTTAAATGCGTTTTGGGGATTTTAGGAATTAGGTATAAACAATAATTGAGGATAATCCTGAATTTATATGCTTATTGATTTCGCTTAATTACCGACAAAGATAAAAAAAAACTACGTTTTTTCTATTGCTTTGTTTGTACGCGAGTGAAATCTCTTTGTAGCAAACGAAATATCAGAGACGTTTAATGTTTACATTGGCATTTAATTGTGATTTGGCACTGCCCCGGAATCCCCCGGTGATTGGGTTGATTAGCTCCGGTTGAGCTGATGAAGCAAGGGTTATATAATGATTATCTACAATTCTGCCTTCTGTCGGGTCAAAACCACGCCAGCCGGCGCCCGGTAAATATACTTCTACCCAGGCGTGCAGTTCATGTGCCTGTAACAGACTGCCGTAGCAATAGCCGCTTACAAAGCGGGCAGCAATGCCGAGCGCTTTACAACTGGCAATCATTAACACGGCGTAGTCGCGGCAGGTGCCTTTTCTATTCAACAATGTTTTTTCGGGGTCATTGGCTGCACCTTCAAGGCGCTTTTCATAGAAGAAACTCTCTTTTATATATTTCGAAATCCGGACCAGAAAATCAGTCGTTTTCCAATTGGCTTCTGCGGCTAACTGACGGGCAAACTGGTGTATCAATGTAGTTACTCCCTTAAGATTCAGGTATGGATGTAGCAATAATGCTTCTTTTTCAGGATACTCAAAGGGTAGTTTTTCAGTATTAAACGGAAAATAAATAAAATGATAGGCATTAGTCGGTGCAGATTCTATCTCAAAAGTAGCTTTGAAACTAAGTTCTTCGCACGATGAATTGATATAGGCAATATATTGCGCATTGCCTTCTACATCAATATTTTTATATAGAATATTAGCTACGGGGTCAATTTCTAATTCAAAATTGCTGATTTCCTGATGAGGGGATGCCTTGGGTGATAAATAAATATAGTGTGGCGTCAGAAAAACAGGTTGAGAATATTTATAATATAAGGTATGTTCAACGCTTAGAACCATATTAGTTTAATGATTAGTTAAATTGCTATACAATTTTGAGAATAAGGTATGCAAATGATGAGGATGCCGCAATATCGCATTGAATTGCCACGATGTACACTAATTTCACAATGTTACACTATAGAGCTATTGTGTAAGATTGTGCCTAAGTTGTGTACATTGTGGCAAAATTGTATAGTATTATAATTCGAACAAAATTTTATTCTTCATCGGTTCCGCTCATGCCTGATATAAAATGTACCTTATCAATCACTATTGAACTTGAACCGTCTAAATCTCCTGCTGATTGTATCTCGATGTTCTTTCCCTGCAATGTACCTAATTTGACGGGTCTTTTCCTGAAAATAACTTCTTTATTGTTTTGTTTTTCAAGAACAATAATAAAATTTCCGTCAGAGGCTCTTATTACCGCACTTTCGGGCAAAGATCTGGACATTCGGGTGCCTGTCAGAATTCTGGCATTTACAAACATACCCGGTATCAGCTTTTGCTCCTGCTGTTCGTTATCTAAATGCACATGAATATTGATAGCCTTTGTATCATCTTCGAATGTCTGCCCTACCAAAAATACAGTAGCGCTTACCTTATCACCTAATCGTTGCTCATCAATTAATACTTTCTGCCCTTTCTGAATCTTATAGGCGTCTTTTTCCAGTACTTTTAATTCTACATGCAGGTGTTCTTTGCTGATAATCTCAAATAATACATCATTAGAATTAACAGATTTTCCTGTGTTGATATTAGTATTTTTAATATATCCGCTGATAGGAGAAGTGACGTTAATCAAGGACAAAATTTCTCCTTTTTTTAAGGTCGCAATATTAATTCCTATTATTCTCAGTTTGGCTTCCAGGGCTTTAATGAGCGCCTGGTTGCTGTTAAACTCTGCTTCGGCCTGTTGTAGTTTTTTCTTTACGCCTATATCCTCAGCGCCGAGTGCTTGTTGCCGCTCTAAATCTTTTTCAAGAAAAGCAGCATGTGCAATTGCCTGGAAATAATCCTGTTGCATTTGTACGTACTCAATTGATTCAACCGTAGCTAAAACCGTACCCTTTGTAACATATCGTCCGGGTAAAGAATTGTTGGCAAAAATAGTCTTTACAAATCCTGTAATTGGAATACTTACCGAAGCCAGGTTTTCAGGTGGAACATCTACCATGCCAGCCACTTTGATTTCATCATTCATGGCAATCTCGCTGAAATGCCCTAATTCAGGATTAAGATTTTTGAACTGCTCGGCTGTTATCTTTATTTGTTCCGATTTTGGTTCGGCAGAACTTGTATCCGCTTTAGCAGTTGCAGCAGGGCTTTCTGCTTTTTTTGAACATGAGCTTAGCCCTGAGATGAATAAGATTGATAAAAAAAGATATGTTTTCATAAGATTATTCGATTCCTAAAAGTGTTTCTATCTGAATGATAGTCTGATTATAATTTAAAAGAGTTAACAGGTAATTATCCTTGATTTGCCATGCCTGCTGATTATTCTGTATTAATTCTACATAGTCAATCTCACCACTTTGATAAGCCCTTATGGCATTTCTTATGAGCAGCCCGGCTTGCGGAAGGGCAAATGCTTCATAGTAATTCAGTGAGTTTCTGTGCTTCTGGTAGGTCATTTTCAGGATATTTAATTGCCCATTTAGCTGTAGTTCTATGTGTTTCAGATTGGATGATGCTATTTTTTCATTCACCTTTGCCACTTCAATCCGCGCTTTCTGCGCTTTTGTAAAAATGGGTAGTCCGATACCTGCCGAAAAAGCCATCTGATTAAGTTTATGCTCAATACTCTGATTTATCAAACCGACTCTGAAATCAGGCTTTAATTTTTGCTTTTCAACGTTGGTTTGCTGTTGGCTGATAAGGGTTTGCTGTTCAAACACTGAGCGGAGAGGGTTATTAAGCAATGATAAAGCGTTTGTGATAATAGAAGAATCTCTTTTCAGAGGTATTCCGAAATCAAGTCCTACATTCTGCTCACTATTCAATAAAAGCTTATAATTCTGATAGGCTGTTTCTTCGTCTCTTGCCAAAACCATTAATCGGTTATCAATTTCCTGCAAGCGTACTTCTGCGCTGATTTTCTCCAGAGCGTTGGTTTCTCCTGCTTTATACCTTGCATTGGCTATTAATAGGGTATTGCGGTAGAGACTGTCCTGCTGAACCAGTATCAGGCGTAATTGCTCATAATAGAATAACTGATAATAGATTTGTTTGATATTACCCACAATCTCGTTTTTTCGCAATGCTTCATTTCTCTGGCTGGCCACCACATGGCTTTTTTGCAAATCGGCTTGTGCCTGATAGAGACTGGGGTGTGAGAATTGTTGTACCAGCCCCAATGTATAATCATTGGTATAGGCAGTCTGGGTACGCCCCATCTGCAAGTCGATGTTGGTTTTAGCTAATTCTCTGGTTGTTTTTATCAATAATTGCTGCCCTTCTGTTTCCAGGCTACTGATTTTCAGCAGATAATTATTTTTATAGGCCAGATTGATGCTTTCTTGTAAACTTATTTTCTGAGCAAATGCTTTGCCATTGAGCAACAACAGAAAGGCCCATAGTGCGTATTGATATTTTATAATGTGCGTTTTCATTGAACTTTGCTTTTAGTAAATAAGGTATATATAACAGGCAATACAACAAGTGTAAGCAGTGTAGCGGAAATCAAGCCACCAATTACTACCGTTGCCAGAGGCTTTTGTACTTCTGCCCCTGCCGAGTGCGAAATAGCCATTGGTAAAAACCCCAGAGAGGCTACTGCGGCTGTCATGATTACCGGACGGAAACGGTTTTTGACCCCCTGGAAAGTTCGCTTGTAAATATCCTGATGCCCTTCATCTTCTAACTGGTTCAGATGGCTTATCAATACAATACCATTGAGTACCGCTACCCCAAACAAAGCGATAAAGCCGACCCCGGCTGAAATACTGAATGGCATATCCCGGACCCAAAGTGCTATAATACCCCCGATGGCTGATAAAGGAATAGCCGTGAATATCATGGATGCCTGCCTGAATGAGCGAAAAGTAAAATAGAGCAGCATAAAAATGAGCAGGAGTGCAATGGGCACAGCAATACTCAGGCGGTCTTTTGCTTTTTGCAGATTCTCGAAAGCACCACCATAAACAAAGTAATATCCGGCTGGCAGTTTAACCTTTGCCTCTAGTTTTTCCTGAATTTCGTGAACAAGGCTCTCCACATCACGGTTTTGAGGGCTTACACCAATGGTAATGCGGCGACGGGTATTTTCATGGGAAATCTGTGCCGGAGCAGTTACATAGGAGATTTGCGCTACTTCATCAAAAGTGATATATGAGCCGTTTGGCAGTTTTACATAGAGCGCTTTTATTCCCTCAATATCGTTCCGGTAAGTAGAGTCGAGCCTGAGCACCATATCGAATCGTTTTTCGTCTTCAAATACAGTCCCGGTTTTTTCTCCGGCAAAAGCTGTTTTCAGCATCAGGTTCAGGTCTTCGATGTTCAAGCCATATTGTGCCAGTTTTTCTCGTTTATAGACTACGGAAATCTGAGGCAGGCCAACTAAGCGCTCTATTTTTATACTGGCTACTCCTGTTATTTTTTCTATCACTTTGGCACAGGCATTCGCTCTTTCTGCCAGTTGGTCAAGGTCATTACCAAAAATCTTTATCACAATTTCTGATCGTGAGCCTGCTATCATTTCGTTGAACCGCATCTGAATCGGTTGCGTGAACTCCACACTCATGCCCGGCACTTCTCTTTTAATTACATCGGCCATTTTTTCAAACATTTCTTCCTTCGATTCAGCCGAAACCCATTCTGATTTCTTTTTCATCGAAATCATCAGATCTGACATTTCAACGGGCATAGGGTCAGTGGGTACTTCTGAGGCACCGATACGCCCTACAATATGTTCTATTTCCGGAAAATGTCTTTTCAAAGCCTTCTGAGCTTTGGTGGTCGCCTCAATAGTGGCAGTTAATGATGTACCCGGAGGCGTCTGGAAGTCAATGGCAATATCGCCTTCTTCAAGCGTTGGGATAAACTCACCGCCCAGCAAAGAAAAAATACCCAGACTTATTATAAACATACTAAAAGCAATACCAAGTACCAGTTTCTTCTTTGCCATTGCCCATCTGAACAAGGGCTTGTAGGCGTTGAAAATGCTATTAACAATAGTATCAGACAGTTTGAAATGTTTATTGCCTTCGTTTTTCAGTAATAGTGCCGATACCGCAGGTACATAGGTTAGGGACAAAACCAAAGCAGATACAATGGCTAAACTTACTGTAATAGCCATAGGCTGAAACATTTTCCCTTCTACTCCTGAGAGTGTCAATAAAGGAAGATAAACCGTGAGAATGATGATTACCCCAAAAATTGCCGAATTCAGAATTTTAGAGGTGGCTCTGAACACCAGACTGTCCATTTCTGATTGAGATAGTTTTGTTTTTTCGGGTACATGGGTCTTATCCTGCAGAAAGTGCAGAATACCTTCTACAACGATAATGGAACCATCAATGATAAGGCCGAAATCTATGGCACCCAGACTCATTAAATTAGCCGATATACCCAGCGCATTCATCAAGCTTAAGGTAACGAGCATTGATAAGGGGATAACAGAAGCAACTAAAAGCCCTGCTCTGATGCTTCCCATCAATAGTACCAATACAAAAACCACAATCAGTCCACCTTCAATCAGGTTGGTTTCTACCGTACGAATGGCTTTATCTATTAGTTTGGTGCGGTCAATGAAAGCGCTTATCACCAGGCCTTCAGGCAGTGTTTTCTGGATACGGTCTATACGCTCCTTTACGCCTTTGATGGTTTTTTCAGAGTCTGCTCCTTTGAGCATCAGTACTACTGCCCCTACGGTTTCGCCTTTACCATTCTGGGTCATGGCACCAAAGCGATTGGCATGTCCGAATTGAACTGTGGCTACCTGGCTTACTAATAGCGGTACACCACCCACATTTTTTATGACAATGTTTTCAATATCTGTCAAACTTTTGGTCGTTCCTTCACCTCTGATAAAATAGGCCTGGTTGTTCTTTTCAATATAGCTTCCGCCTGTATTGGCATTGTTACGGCTTAGCGCCTCGAACAATTCGGCCATACTGGTATTATTGGCTCTGAGCCGTTCCGGATTGGCGCTTACTTCATATTGTTTTACATAGCCACCGAAACTACTGATTTCGATTACGCCTTTTACCCCGGCCAATTGGCGTTTGATAATCCAATCCTGTATGGTGCGAAGGTCTGTCAGGGAGTATTTGTCTTCATATCTCTTTTTCGGAATAATGGTATATTGGTAGATTTCGCCCAAACCAGTCGTGATAGGTGCCAGTTCCGGTTTGCCAAACTCGGTAGGAATCTTGTCTTCCGTGGCTTTCAGTTGTTCGGCGACCAATTGCCTTGCCTGCAGCATGTGTATGGATTCGTCGAACACAATGGTAATAACCGATAGACCCAGGCGGGAGGTTGAACGTATCTCTTCAACGCCCTGCAGGTTGGCCATTTGTTGTTCGATGGGAGACGTAATGTATTGTTCTACTTCCTGCGCCGCCAGCGTAGGGGTTTGGGAGAGTATAACAACCTGATTATTGGTTACGTCCGGTATGGCATCGATGGGTAATTGCGTAAGCGAATAGCCTCCCCAACCTATCAGACCAAATACCATCATTCCAATAATGATTTTATTACTGATACTGAATTTTATAATGGAATCAAACATGATAATCCTGAATAAGAATAAACAATTGTAAAAGATAGATAGAACAATCAGGTCTAAATCTGTTGGTCAGACTTATAGCTTATCGTTTCTTAGAAAGAGCATAGAGATTGATTAAGCTCGGGGAGGATTAAGGAAACTTTTCTCGGCAGAAAAGAAATAATTGTTCAACCAACTGAAATGGTCTACTTTTTCAACAAATGAAACCGTAGAGCTATTTGAAAAAGAAATGGTTGTAGGGATAACATATAAATAACTTACACCATTAATATCAAAAGAGGGTAAGCTTGGGTGTTTGGTCTTGGCGTGGGCAGAGTTAGCCGAATAGTGCATCACCAGAAAATCCCAGAGATTAAAATCTTTCGGGGCATCTCTTTTATGCTGGTAATAATGCGTGACAAGTTCCGAAAGTTTGATGGATTGACCCCAGTTAACTTTCGGAACCAGACTACCCAAAAAGATAGTAGTAAACAGTATGACAGCTATGAAGCGACGCAATTATTTATAGATGTTTATACAAATATAAATAATCTTCATACATACGAATCATTAAAATTGACAAAAGTCAGGTTTTCAAGGCTTTTTTTGTTAATTTATAATGATTGTAAATAAATGGCTACTTTAACCCGCTCTTCTCTACGCCCTCATTCGTAATAACCACAGGTTTAATTAAACCCTGTTCGTCAAAATACATTTTATCAATACACGTTACTCTTGAGTTGCCGTCTTTTTCGCCTAATGGTCTTCTATGATATACAATGTACCAGTCTTTGCTTTTGGGGTCATGAATCACAGAATGGTGACCTGCACCTGTAGCAATCTCCGGATTCTGCTGTAATATTTTACCGATACGCTTAAATGGTCCGAACGGAGAGTCGGCAATGGCATAGGCTACACTATAGTTAGGGCCTGTCCAGCCGCCTTCCGACCACATAAAATAATATTTACCGCCTTTTTCAAACATGAATGGCCCCTCTACATAGTTTTCAGGTGTAATTTCTTTAAAGATGCTGCCATCTTCGTATGGAATAAAACCGGTAAAATCCTTTTTCAGGTGTGCAATATTACAATGTCTCCATCCGCCATAAATAAGATAGTATTCACCTTTATCTTTAAAAATAAACTGGTCTATCGGTTGTGCGCCATTATGAAATTTATCAATTAAAGGCTTTTTAAGATAATCTTTATAAGGCCCTTCCGGTTTGTCGGCTACTGCTATACCTATACCACCTGATTCCTTATCGCTCTGAATATCATTAGCACCAAAGAACAGATAATATTTTTTGTCTTTCTCAATAATTGATGGGGCCCACATAGCCTTTTTTGCCCATTTTACACCAGAAGTATCTAATATTCTCTGGTGTTTGGTCCAGTTGACTAAATCAGAAGAAGAAAAGGCATCAAAAAATACCTGTTTCTCATAAGGGGCCGAAAATGTGGGGTATATCCAGTATTTTTTACCAAATATTATACCTTCAGGATCTGCATACCAGCCCGGGAAAACCGGATTTCCTGCGGTCTTTTTGTTCTGAGCAGTTGCCTTTCCAGACACAATAAGAAGTAAAAACGAAAACAATAAAACTCTAGAACTAAGGTTGAAAGAGACTTTATGCATTATGATAAAAATTGAAATTAATAGTGATTTATGATGTTTTATATTGCTTTCATCTTATTCCCTTTTGGGTCGTGGGTCACCTCGGCTAATCCGAGTTTTTCCAGTAATGGTGGCACATACATACCAAACCGGCCTCTTAATCCCTTCTTCAGACCATACCATCCACCTACAGGATTGCTTTCTGAACGTCCCCATGCCTCTACAGTACCTTCTTTCGCAGGTTTTTGTTCATCAGCAGAGCCCAGTTCCATCCAGTCTCCATGTGCATTTAGCATGGCATGCAGGTCTGCAATACATGCGTAATCATAAAACAGGGTTGTTTTGCCAACCACGCAGACTAATACTTCCTTACCGTCTTTGGTATCTTTGTACATTTCATAGTCCGAACTCAAAGGGGGTGTTTTAAGTTTCCAGGTATTTTCTTTTGTGCCTTCCATGATTGAATAGAGTTTAATGTGTGAATATTCATCTTTTATTATGCTTATCAAAATTATTAATGAAGATATTTAAAGAGGACAATGTGACGACCTTAATCTGGAAGTTGTTTAGGATTATTCCTTTCGTTTAAAAATGTGTTGTTTTGGCTGCGCCTGCATCAAATGATTTCAACAATAGCGATGCTATTCTTTCATCATTTGATTTGTCTCGCTCAAAACACCCCTATTTTTAAACAGTAACCAAAATCCTAAACAACTTCCTGTTCTGATTAGTTAATCAGAAAATTATAAATAGATGATTTTAAAGCATAGGAACAATGTAATCTATTTAAGAGTGGCGGATATATGAAAATATAATTCGACATCTGTCAAACCATTTGCCCAAAAATCATGTCATAGTTATAGTGCAATAAATAAGACCATTGTTTTCAATACATTTATTTAGCGTTTAAACATTACTCAAAATCAAATTTAAAAATTTGTCAGGGCATAGTTTAAATCGATTATAGTTCGATACAATTGACCAGTTTAACTGATTTTTTTCGGGGAGATGGTCTCATTTTTAGAGAAGTTAAAGCTTCAATCCACACAATTTACTTTACATGAGAAAACAATCCCTACCGCTTTTGCTAAGTGGCTTCTTTTTGTTTGCGTTTCAGTCATTCGGCCAGACCTGGAGTGTTTCTTCAC
>CALRLS020000137.1:0-11189 GCA_943368815.1 Cyanobium sp. NIES-981 | reverse complement strand
ATTTTTTACAAGACCGTCAGCATAAAACTTACTTATACTTGCTGTACCACTAATAGAATTTTGGCCTTTTATTAGAGCAAATAAAATATTGGGTCCAGAGAAAGGGGTAATACTCCCACCTCTATTGCCTCCGTTATAAGGTTCTATCCATTCTATGGCAGGAGCTTGTTCCTGAGAATACGCACTGCAGAAAGAGAGCGAAGATAAGATTATAAGTAGTATACGTGTATTCATTTTTTAGTCGTCACGATTAATAATTTCGAAAAATAACTAAATTTTATGCTTAAAACAACGTTTGCAACTAAACTTAAAGATTCTTTTATTCTTTATAAAAAACATGTGCAATGATTTGTTAAATTTCAGTTGTTTTGAATAAGTATTTGTATAAATATCCTGAAAATTAAGTAAGGTTTACTTTTTAAATTGTATGAATTCAATGGAATGGATTATACGAGAATTTATTAATAAAAGAGACTATGCAGGCTTAAAAGACAGTCTTTCAAAGAACCCGAATCTTGCGAATGAAGGCTTGCCCTATGATAGAGCAAATACAACTAAAGCACATCCACTTCATCGGATTTGTGACGGGGTATTTTCCGGATTGTATACAGATGAAGAGGGTGTAGAAATGGCTAAAATATTTCTGGAATATGGAGCAGATATTAATGGTGGCGAAATGATTGAAAAAAAAGACACACCGCTTCTTGCTGCCGCAAGTCTTCATGCTGATAAAGTAGCGATTTTTTATATTGAACAGGGAGCTGATATTCATCATGCCGGATGCCACGGAGGCACTGCCTTACATTGGGCAGCCTGGTGCGGTAGGCCAATCGTTGTAGAAAGGCTTTTACAGGAAGGCCCCGAAATTAATAGAAAATGTATTGATTTTAAGTCAACATCACTATTCTGGGCTGTTCATGGTTTGAAGGCTGGAGATAAGAAGGATGTAGCAGGCCATTTGGAGTGTATAAAAAAGTTGCTTCACGCAGGTGCGGATAAAAGTATTCCAAATATCGATGGCAAAACGGTTTTTGATTTGATTGAGGATGGGGACGTGGAGTTGAGGGGTTTGTTGAGGTAATGTTAGTAAAAATAAAAGAGGCTGTAAATCGAACATTTACAGCCTCTTTTGTGGCCCAGGAGAGGCTCGAACGGCAACGGCCGCCGCTCTCGACCCACTGATTAAGAGTCCGTTAATAATTTTATGCAACTAAAATAAAAAAAGCACTTGACATTTCTGCTAAGTGCTTTTTTATCAGGTGACCCCGGAGAGGCTCGAACTCTCGACCCATTGATTAAGAGTCAATTGCTCTACCAACTGAGCTACGGAGTCTGATATTATATTTACTTTTACTCGAACTATTGGTCCACTGATTAAGAGCGGGCGACGTTCGCTCAATTGCTCTACCAACTGAGCTACGGAGTCTGATATTCTGCAAATTTAATTTTTTTTGAATTGCTGCTGCTATTTCTGCTAAAATTATTTTCGGTTTCGGAAGAGTATCTCAAAAAACTGCTAACTTGCTTTTATAACTATCTGCCTTAGACCTATGCAAACATTAACGCATTACCGCACCTGCAATCTCTGCGAAGCCATGTGCGGGCTTGAAATCAGAGTAGAAGACGGGAAGGTGATGAAAATAGAGGGAGATAAAAATGATCCTTTCAGTCGCGGACATATATGCCCCAAGGCAGTGGCATTAAAAGATATTTATGAAGACCCTAATCGGTTAAAATTCCCGGTCAGACGCACCGCAGGTGGCTGGCAGCAGATTTCCTGGGAAGAAGCTTTCAATGAAGTTGTCGATAAAATAAAAGATATACAGTCAAAATATGGCAACAATGCTGTTGGTATGTATCAGGGAAATCCATCAGTACATAATTTAGGCACTTCTTTAAATTCTCCTGCCTTTGCAAAATCGCTTCGTACCAGGAATTTGTTTTCTGCTACTTCCGCCGACCAGCTACCTCATCATTTTGCCGCATGGCAAATGTTCGGGCATCCGATGCTAATGCCCATACCCGACATTGACAATACCGATTATATGCTCATAATCGGAGGCAACCCGATTGCTTCTAATGGCAGCATTATGTCAGTACCCGATGTGGCTAATCGCCTGAAAGCTATTCAGAAAAGAGGTGGAAAAGTGGTAGTGATTGACCCGCGTTTTACAGAAACGGCAGCCAAGGCAGATGAACATTATTTTATCCGTCCGGGCACAGATGCCTTTTTACTCTTAGCCATGATTCAAGCCATTTTTGCTGAAAACCTTATTGATTTGGGCAAATTGGCTGAATTTACGGATGGTATTGAGGCTTTAAGAGAAATTACTTTGCCTTTCACACCAGAAAAAGTAGAAAAGCAAACGGGTATTTCAGCTACTCAAATTCGGCAATTGGTATATGATTTTACTAATGCAAAAGCTGCGGTATGTTATGGGCGAGTAGGAGTATCAGTTCAGACTTTTGGCAGTATTGCTCAATGGCTGATTAATACCATCAATGTATTGACGGGAAATCTGGACAGGGTAGGCGGTGCCATGTTTACAGCCCCTGCAGTAGACTTTTTGGCAAGAGCCAAATCAGAGAATAAGTTTAACCGCTGGCAGAGCAGTGTAAGAAAATTGCCGGAATTTTTGGGTGAATTACCTGTAGCCACGCTTGCAGAGGAGATTCTGACAGAGGGAGAATCACAAATCAAAGCCATGATTATCAGTTGTGGTAATCCTGTCCTTTCCACACCCAATGGTGGGCAGTTAGATAAGGCTTTTGAGCAATTGGAATACATGGTAGCCATTGATATTTATATCAATGAGACAAGCCAACATGCAGATATTATTTTACCTCCTGCAACTGGACTGGAGGTGTCGCATTATGACCTCACTTTTCATGTGTTGGCTGTCAGGAATACTACTAAGTATTCGGAAGCATTGTTCTCTAAAGCAGAAGGTACCAGATATGACTGGGAGATTTATCAGGAATTAGCTCATAGATTGAATAATTCATCAGACCTGCCATTTAATCCCGAACCACCGGAAGTGAAACTGGACATGGGTTTGCAGTTTGGACCATACAAACTCTCTTTACAACAATTAAAAGATAACCCTCATGGCATTGATTTAGGCGCTTTGAAACCCAGTCTGCCACAACGCTTATTAACACCTGACAAACGCATCAATATTACCCCGGCACTTCTGGTGAAAGATATAGACAGACTCAGGAAATCATTAGAAATAGCTCAATTGCAAAATGGATTTGACTATCTGCTAATCGGTAGAAGACATCTCAGAGATAATAACTCATGGATGCATAATTCAGAACGCCTAGTTAAAGGACGTAACAGATGTACTTTAATGATGCATTCAACAGATGCACAAAACCTTAATCTTGATAGCCAGTCGATAGTCAAAGTAAGTTCACGGGTAGGGAGTATTGAATTGCCTGTTGAGATTACTGATAATATGATGCAGGGAGTAGTAAGCATGCCTCACGGATATGGCCATGCCAGAAAAGGAGTACAATTAGATGTAGCGACTAAGCATGCAGGTGTGAGTATCAATGACCTGACAGATGAATATGTGCTGGATGAATTAACTGGTAATGCTGCTTTCAATAATGTAGCTGTGAAAGTTGAAAAGATAAGCTGAATATAACTTTCAATCTTATAATCTCATAGACTGATTATACACTTCTTTATTTATATTTGTGCACATCTAAAACTAATCTAAGACTTTATGCTATCATCTCTATCTAAACTAGCCCACCGCTATGCGTCAGGGCGTAATGTGATAATTTTCTTTTGTCTGCAAATGATTATTTCTGCTGGCATTCTTCCCTATATGGAGAGTAAATTTGACCCTACGGGCACACTTGGTGTTTTAGATTTAATGTTTGGTTTTACGCCTGATTTAGCATATGATAAACTAAATGCTTTTGGCGAAGAGGGTAGGAAATATTATTTGTTTGCCGAAGCAGTTATTGATATTATTTATCCTATTATTTACACCATTACCAATATTTTGTTGTTAAGTTATGTCTTTAAAAGAGGCTTTGCTGCTAACAGTTTCATCCAGCAGCTTAATATTTTTCCTATTCTTGTGATTATTGGAGATTTCGCTGAAAATGCAGGTATTATTACTATGTTGAATGCGTTTCCGGAAAGAGCAGATAGGGCAGCGAGCTATGCCTCTAATGCAGGAATGTTTAAATGGGTTACTTTCGGTCTTAGCATTGCGTTGTTCCTGATAGGCATCATTGCATGGATTAATACCACAATAAAAAAGAGAAAACTTAAATAAGAAGAGTGAAATTTTAAAACTACATAAAAATAAAAAACATGGAGTATAGAAGATTTGGACGTACCGACTGGAACGTCAGCGAAATAGGGTATGGTATGTGGGGATTAGCAGGCTGGACAGGCTCTGACCAGGACGAAGTAGGGCAGTCGCTTGACCGTTCGGTTGAATTAGGGTGCAATTTTTTTGATACTGCCTGGGGTTATGGCGCTGGAAAAAGTGAAGAGATTTTAGGGAATGTATTAAAAAAATATGCGCAAAAGCGCCTTTATTTTGCTACCAAGATTCCGCCTAAGAATTTCATCTGGCCGTCGAAATCTCATTTCCTGTTAGAGGATTGTTTTCCTGCCAGTCATATTATTGAGTATACAGAGAAGAGCCTGAAAAATCTGGCAGTTGATTGCATTGACTTACAGCAGTTCCATGTCTGGGAAGATGCCTGGGCCAGTAACGATGATTGGAAAGAAGCAGTTACCAAACTAAAGCAGGAAGGGAAAGTAAAACAATTCGGCATTAGTGTAAATCGTTGGGAACCAAATAATGTCTTAGAAACCCTGAAAACTGGTTTGATAGATACTGTGCAGGTAATATATAATATCTTCGACCAGAATCCGGAAGATGAATTATTCCCGCTATGCAGAAAACTGGATATTGGTGTCATTGCCCGTGTGCCATTTGATGAAGGTACATTGACAGGCTTGTTAACCAAAGAAACGACTTTCCCTGCTGATGACTGGCGTTCAACCTACTTTGTGCCTGAAAATCTGAATTCAAGTGTAGACCATGCTGATGCCCTGAAACCTTTGGTACCTGAAGGCATATCCATGCCTGAAATGGCCTTGCGGTTTATTTTAGGCAATGATGATGTACATACAATTATACCGGGTATGAGAAAACTACGCCATGTAGAAGCCAATATTGGAGCTAGTGATGGTAAAAAATTAGATGAAAATCTCCGCCTAAAGCTCAAAAGCCATCGTTGGGACAGAACGCCAACAGAATGGTCGCAATAGTTAAAAAACTTGTAGGGCGAGCTTCTAGCTCGCCTTTATTTTCTTTCTCCTTGCTTCACGATTCTCTGTATTCCATGTATGAAACAACCATAATCGCCTGTATAGCAGCCTTTTTTGCAGGCTTTATCGATTCTATTGTAGGTGGGGGAGGTCTGGTGCAAGTCCCCGTTCTGTTTATATTATTTCCTCATTATTCTGTGCCGCAAATCATCGGTACCAATCGTTTTTCTTCATTCATGGGTACGGCTGTGGCAGGGTATCAATATGCTAAAAAAGTAAAAATACCCTGGAAGACTGTAATATATGCCGGAGTTGGGGCAGCTATTATGTCTTATTCAGGCGCATTGCTATCAAGCATGATGAGTGCCCGCATTCTTAAGCCAACTATTCTGGTTTTAATGAGTGTGATTGCTATTTATACCTATCGCAAAAAAGATTTGGGGCAAGATGAAAAGCTGCGCTTCAGCTTGCAAGTCATTCCTTTTTACGGATTATTGATAGGCATGGCAACAGGATTTTACAATGGCTTTGTGGGACCGGGTACTGGCAGTTTATTAGTGTTTGGTTTTGTAAGTATTATCGGATATAGCTTTTTGTCGGCATCGGCTATTTCAAAAGTGGTGAATGTGATTGCAGATATAGCCTCTTTGTTTTTCTTTATCAGCAAAGGATTTGTGATGTTTAAGATAGCTTTCCCGATGATGATTTGTAATATGGCAGGCTCTTATGTTGGTAGTAAAATAGCTATTCTAAGAGGCAATGCTTTTGTGCGGGTTATATTTCTGATTGTGGTTTTTGGGTTGATAGCGAGGTTTGGGTATGATGTGTTGAAGCTTTATTATTAATTTTAAGTACTGAATCAATAAAGTTTTAATGGCTTGACTAAAATGATAAGACACCTATTTATAGTATTACTACTTATTTTTTTCTGTTCAGGAGAACAAAAAAGTATTGACTTAGCAAATAAATCTAAGGGTACTTTCACTGTTTTACGTTTTGATAAAGTAGCATCTGGCCATAATGTTTCAGATACAATTTTTATCAGTAGAAAAGTAACTAAAAACTCCTATCATACTATTTACATTGATACTACAAGACAATCAGAATACCACAAATGGCTAACGGATTTTGTTTTTGATAAAGAGGCCGATAAATACTCCAGAGAATATTATGGAGATGCGTATAAGAATATCAAAAGTAAAAACCCGAATAAATTCAAAAGTAAAAAACTTAAAGATGTGCTGGAAGAATGGGTTCCTATTTACCAATATAAAGATAAGTATTATCTCTATAAACCATGTGATGGGATATTTTTAGGAAGAGTAGTAATAAATGACAGTACTCTTGTTTTCTGGGGTTGGGATAAAACACCTGCTTCTATACAATCCATTAAACGAGAAGGTGATAGTAAGTATGTCTTAGAAATAGCTACAATTTCTGATGAAAAGTTGTCGGTTGCTAAATTAATAATTCGTGCACTTAATAAAAGGACAAAATTGTGTGTTTTTGAATTTACTAATGAGCCAGAGGAATATAGATACCAATTATATATCCCGGTAAAAAGTGCAAAGTATTTTGACGTAGTAATTAATCATTGTGTTGGTAGTAAACAGATGGAATATGAGTTTGATAAAATAGACTACCAACATTTATTAAAAGGCTTAAAATGACAAGCATGTTAGTGCCACCAAATCACTCTCCACTCCAAATACCTTTTTGGGTCATCAAATCAGTTAACAGGCACTTAAAACGCAGTTAAAATCTCATTAAAATTTACACATTAAATTTTCATTATTTCAAGATATTCTATGTTTTTGTAATTGTAATTTATTGATAATCAATAAACTAACATGCGATAGTATATTGCGTTTATCAGAAATCAATGATGGCTAGAAGAGCCGACTCTATTAATATTAAAAATGGTTTAGTAGATTTGCAAGACGTATGAAAACCTTGAATAGAAATAGTAGAATAAGCAAAGCATTCCGATTATTCGGTATGGTCTCTTGTCTATTCCTGATTTGTTCTGTTTTTGTTAAGGGTAGTAGCTCGAATGCTGAAAATGAAAAAACCAATAGTTATTTCTTCAAAGCAGATCATCAGAACTCCCTGAATATAATTTTTCAGGATTGGGAGTCAACTACCCCATCCGATTTTTTATCCATCTTAAGTGCTGAAGAAGTAGACCCTACCGACGAAAGTACTGAAGAAAAAGCCGTTGAAAGCGGGTTTCCGTTACACATATCACGTTTTAATTATAATTTCTTAGATAGTTCGTTTGTAAATTTTAATTTATCTCTTCAAAAACGAATTACTATTCCCTTTTTCTTGCTCCACCATTCCTGGAAAATTCCATTTAATTGATTTCTTACATCAGTAAGAAAGAATCTCACTTTATTAAAGGTTTTTTAAGGCATTATTTAGTTTGAAAATTTCTTTCAATCAATAGGCTTACATTCTTATTTTTTAAAATATTCATGAAATATTCAATCATTTTCTTAGCAATTGCTGCATTTTATATCGCAGGTTGTAATCACGCTGAACATACAAAAGAAGAAGTATCCGAATATGTAGTAAGTAGCCCGATAAAGGTGGATACTTCTATTAATAAGGAATACGTCTGTCAGATCAGAGCCATTAATCACATAGAATTACGCTCTCTGGAAAGGGGCTATTTACAAAAAACTTTTGTTGATGAGGGCCAGCATGTCAAACAAGGGCAGGTTATGTTTCAGATTATGCCTCTGGTGTATCAGGCCGAAATGGAGAAGTCGAAAGCTGACGTAGAATACGCCGAAATTGAGTACCAGAATACCAAAATTCTTTCCGACAAAAATATTGTTTCACAACAAGAACTTGCCTTAGCCAAAGCGAAACTTGACCGTGAAAAAGCCGACTTGAAATTATCAAGTACGCATCTGGGGCTAACAACCGTTAGTGCTCCTTTTAGTGGTATAATGGATAGATTCCACATGCGGTTGGGGAGTTTGGTAGACGAGGGAGAGCTGCTTACTACACTATCCGACAACAGTAAGCTTTGGGTTTATTTTAATGTTCCGGAAGCTGAATATCTGGATTATGCGGCCCGTATCAAAAAAGAAGGCCCTCAAAAAGTAAAGTTAGTAATGGCAAACAATGAGATTTTTAACCATGACGGCCTTTTTGAAACTATTGAGGCAGATTTTAACAATGAAACAGGAAATATCGCTTTCCGTGCTACATTTCCAAATCCCGAAGGTATTTTAAGGCATGGAGAAACAGGTACAATTCTGTTGCCTTCGCATATTAAAGATGCCCTTTTAATTCCGCAGGAAGCTACTTTTGATGTTCTGGATAAAAAATTTGTATATGTTGTAGATGAAAAGGGTCTTGTTCAAACCAGACTAATAACAACTGGCATAGAAATGCCTCATATTTACGTGGTTACGAGTGGTTTGTCTCCAAATGATAAAATTATAGTTGAAGGTTTACGTAAAGTTAAAAGCGGAGAGCATGTTAAAACTAAATTTAAACCTTATAGGACGGTTGTTGAAGAGTTAAAGAACCTTCATGCAGAGTAAATTTTAATCTCATCGAAAGCCTTATTGGTTTTATACGGTGCGACTATTCGCAACCTGTAAGGCTTTGACAAAACGCAGAAAAAATGTTTAGCAAATTCATAAAAAGACCAGTACTGGCTATTGCCATGTCGCTGGCAATCGTCTTTTTGGGGATATTGGCGATTTTCACCCGTCCCATATCTCAGTTTCCTGAAATAGCTCCGCCACGGGTAAATATTTTCATTGAGTTCCCGGGTTCGAATGCTGATGTGTTGGTAAAATCTACTCTGACTATCATGGAACGTGCCATCAATGGTGTGCCGGGCATGCAATACATGATGTCTGATGCAACGAGTGCCAGCGAAGCAACCTTACAGATTGTTTTTGAACCGGGTATTGACCCCACTATTGCCGCTGCTCGTGTAAAAACCCGTGTAGACCAGGTATGGGCAAACTTGCCTGTTCTGGTTCAGCGCGAAGGGGTTATTATTACACCGGTACAGCCAAGTATGCTCATGTATGTCAATTTCTTTAGTACTGATAAAGAGTATGACCAGAAGTTTTTGTTTAACTATGCCGACAACCTGGTTGTTCCAGAATTACAGCGTATCAGTGGTGTAGGTCGTTCCGAAATTGTAGGTAGTAGAGCATTTGCTATTCGGGTCTGGCTAAATCCGGATAGAATGAGGGCCTATAATATTTCTGCTGATGATGTACTTAAAGCCATTGATGAGCAAAGTGTGTTGGGGCGCCCGGGTCGTGTGGGGCTAAGTTCTGGTAAGGTAGCGCAATCGCTCGAATACGTTTTTACTTATCAGGGGTGGTTTAATAAGCCCGAGCAGTATAAAGACATCATCATCAGGGCAAATCCGGAAGGTGAAATTCTAAAATTGAAAGATATAGCCAAGGTAGATGTTGGCAGTGAATTTGTGGATATTTACACCAATAAGGATGGGTATCCATCTGCCTCATTGGTTTTAAAACAAAATCCGGGATCTAACTCCAATCAGATTATCGCTGATGTGAAAGCAAAACTGGAAGAACTGAGAAAGAATTTTCCTCCGGGGGTTGATTACGAAATCAATTATGATGTTTCAAGCTTTGTAAATGCCTCGATTGATCAGGTTTTACATACGCTCGTAGAGGCTTTTATACTGGTTTCGCTTGTAGTATTTCTTTTTCTTGGCGATTTCCGTTCTACACTGATTCCCACGCTGGCAGTACCCGTTTCGCTTATCGGTGCATTTGTTTTCATGCAGTTTTTTGGTATTGGTATAAACCTTATCACACTCTTTGCCTTGGTATTGGCTATCGGGGTTGTGGTTGATGATGCCATTGTGGTAGTAGAGGCAGTTCACGTAAAGATGCATGAAGAGCATTTAACGCCATTCAAAGCTGTGCAGAAAGTATTAAGCGAAATCAGCGGGGCAATTATTGCCATTACCTTAATCATGACAGCCGTATTTGTGCCGGTAGCATTTATGACAGGTCCGGTGGGGGTACTTTACAGACAATTCGCCATTACAATGGCTTCTTCTATCGTGCTTTCGGGGGTAGTGGCTCTTACGCTTACTCCTGTATTATGTGCCATGATTTTGAAAAATACACATGGGCAAGTTCGAAAAAAATCACCAGTAGATAAGTTTATTGATTGGTTCAATAGAAGATTTGATTGGTTATTGGGCAAATACACCAAATTGCTTACCATAATTGTGAATCGTAGAGTGGTGACCTTCGGGGTATTGATAATTTTTGCACTGGGTATTGTAGGCATCAACACGATTTTACCTGCCGGTTTCATTCCGGGTGAAGATCAGGGACAAATTTATGCGATTATTCAAACACCTCCCGGTACTACACTCGAACGAACGAATGCCGTTTCACTGGAATTACAGAAAATAGCCAAGCAAACCCCAGGTGTAAAGTCAGTAACAGCCATGGCGGGTTATGAAATTCTGACCGAAGGCCGGGGTTCTAATGCCGGTACTTGCTTAATCAACCTGAAAGACTGGTCGGAGAGAAAGGAATCAGTACACGAGATAATTGAGGAACTGGAAGAAAAAACGAAGGATATTGGGGCTGTCATCGAGTATTTCGAACCACCGGCCGTGCCGGGCTATGGTGCTTCATCAGGTTTTGCGGTTCGATTGTTGGATAAGGGTAGCGAAGTAGACTATCAGAAATTCGATGAGGTAAACAAAGATTTTGTAGCAGAGTTGAGAAAAAGAAAAGAACTAACCGGATTATTCAGTTTTTATTCGGCCAACTATCCCCAATATGAATTACTGGTAAATAATGTATTGGCCATGCAAAAAGGGGTTTCGGTGGGTGCCGCCATGGAA
>CALRLS020000136.1:0-11203 GCA_943368815.1 Cyanobium sp. NIES-981 | reverse complement strand
AATAGTTTCCTGGTGGCTTTGTATTACAGGTATGCCGTAGGCAAGATACTCCCGAACCTTTAGAGGGCAAGCTTCGTCCATTTCTTTTCTATATAAAGACAATACCCCTACTGCAATGTCAGTCTTTTTTAATATATTAATATAATTATCTTTATCAAGAAAACCATGAAATTTAATATTTTCATAATGTTCTATCTCTGGCGTTGCTTCTGAACCTATTATATTGATTTTTATCTGCCCGTTAAGGTTTTTTCCAAATTTTACCAGTTCATCAACTCCATGCCAATCATATCCTGGAGAGCCTAAAAAGGTAAGAACGGGAATTTTATCTTGATTCTCATTTTCTAAGGTAGTAAATCGTCTTAAATCAATGGAGTTGGGAACAACTGCTATTGAACTGATAAATGGATAGAATTCTTTTAATCTTCCTGCGATTTCATGAGTTACGGCTACAAACCCTTTTAATTCTTTAAAGGCTGTATTAAACCTTTTAAACAGAAAATATCTGATATAGTTTCTTACACTCTTAAGTGATGAATATTTATACTCAGACAAAATATCGGTATTAATTTCTACAACAGTTTTGAACTTACGAATTATTCGGATTAGTCCAGGTTTTACTGGTTCAAAACGCCAATATATCAGATCCGGATTGTCTGATAGTAAGTCTGTATAAATGTTTCTATAGATTCGGATATATTGAAACAAACGAAAAATTATGTTTTTAGAATCATAGTGATAAATTCTGGAAACACCGAAATCATTTTTAGCATCTTTTGAGCTTGTAATACAGTATACTATAACATCGATTCCTTTATTTTTCCAGGAATCTATTTGGGATATTATTTTCTTATAAATTCCGTTTTTATCTTCAATTCCGTTTGATAAAAGGTATACTAATTTCACTGTAATTTTCTTTTTATTTTGTGAATCTTTGATAAGAATGTCAAATCTGATTTATAAAGAGAATGCGAAGATGGTGGGCTTTCAAGATACGCGTCAAATTCTTCTTTGGTATATCCAAGTTTTTTTCTTACAAATCCGTAATCTGTCTCAAGCTCGGATTTATCATAAAGAGGTTCACTTAGAATTGTTAATGCTTCATCTCTTGAAAGTTGACCTGAACAAATGAGAGAAGACAAATGGGCTTTCCTTTTATCAATATTGAACTTTTTGGGCAAAATATGATTTTGATAGAACTTTGTAAATATTGATTCACCATGCTTTCTTCCATAGTTCCTCCAGCCAAAAACTTCAATTAATTCTTTAATTGCATGCTCTTTATTATAGTTAATTAAATTCAGAGGTTGGAGCTTACGAATCCCTTTAAGCTTTTCATAATACAATTTAATTTTAAGAGAGTTGATTGTTGGATATGTTTTAAGCGATTGTTTACTGTTTTTTGACACTATGTCTTTCAAATTGCTTAAGTCAATTTTGGAATGAACCCATGATGTAGGTAAAACATATTCAGTCGCGATATTAGTCCCGCTAAGGATATACTTTATTTTATATTTTTCAGCGAGCTTATAGATTGTTGCAATTATTGCATGGTCTGTTAATACTTCTATGTCAACAACGCCTGCGTCAAAGTATGCTCTTTGAAGGCCTCTGAATTCTTCCCAATCTACAACTATTGTATGCAAATCTGCCTGAAGATTATTTACAATATTATTAATGTTTTTAACTGCAAGTTCTGAGTTCCATCCGTTATCAAAATGAACTAATAATGGACTAAGCTCTAGTTTTTTCGCTAAAAGTGCAACATAAGAACTATCGACCCCACCGCTAAGGCCAATGATACAATCATATTTCCCTTTTTTCGATGAAGCTAATTGATGTTTTAAGGACAATAAGTTCTGCTCGATCTCTTCGTCCGTTAGATGTCTAAAACCAATTTTTTCAAAATCTCTGCAATAATTACAAACTCCAGATTCATCAAACTCTATTAAAGGATCGGTTTCATCCATTACACATTTCTTGCAAATCTTGTATTGCATAAAAATCAAATTTTTAAACGTGGTATATCAGATTCTTGTGGATAATTAATTAACACGGAATCTCTATTATTTCTTGCGAAGGAAAACAGACTTCCTGCAGCAGCTCCGGAAACATTTATATTAAATAACTCATTTATATCATTATAGGATGATGCTCCTCCTAAAGCCGTAATAGGAATATTTAATATACTACTTGCTTTTGATAACAGGGCCAAATCATATCCTGTAAATGTCCCATCTCTGTCGATACTTTGAAGAATGATTTCACCAACTCCTAGGTCTTGCATTAATAAACAATATGCAATTGGATCAAATGAAGTATTTGTATTACCTCTATTGACATATACTTTATATCCTTTAAAAAAAGTCTTTTTATAATCTATGACTGTTATGATACTCTGTGTCCCATAAATATTTACAGCCTCCTTCACCAAATTAGGGTTTACGAAAGCAGCACCTGATATAGCGACTTTATCTACACCTAAAGAAAATAGACTTTCAACATCAGAAAGTGTTTTAATGCCGCCTCCATAAGTAATTGGCATAAAAGCCTCAGAAACAATATCACCAATTAAATCATAGTTAATTCTATTCTTGGCTGAAGCTCCTATATCCAGAATACATAGTTCATCAGCAAATTTCGCATTAAATATTTTAACCGTATTTATCGGATCACCTATGTACTTAGGAGATTTAAATCTGACGGTTTTATAAAGTCCGCCTCCATCAAGTAAAAGCGCTGGCAGTATTCTTTGATATGGCATTTTAAATTGTTAAAAAGTTTTCCAAAAGTTTTAACCCATATTGATGACTTTTTTCAGGATGGAATTGTACGCCAAAAATATTTTCCTTATTGACAATTGAAGGAAAAAAATAACCGTGTTCTGTATAAGCCAAAACTGTATCTTCTGAATTGGCATCTATGTGATACGAATGAACAAAGTAGAATCTTGAATTATTATTTAAGCCATTTAAAAGCGGGCTTGTTTTATGTTCAACAATTTTTATATTATTCCAACCCAGATGCGGTATTTTTAAAGATTGATTATCCTGTTTAAATTTAACTACATTATTTGGTAACCAATTTAAACCCATACTATTTCCTTCTTCACTAAATTGGTTTATCAATTGTGCTCCCAGGCAAATTCCGAGAAATTTCTTTTTCTTTACAAGTACAGCTTCATTTAGAGAATCAATCAGGTTCAGTCTTTGAATTTCTTTCATGGCTGTAGAGAATAATCCGACCCCTGGCAGAATAATTTTATCACAGTCCAAAACTGTCTTTGAATCATTGCTTACAATTGGGGTAAGGCCAATATACTTTAACATATTTTGAACTGACCCAATATTCCCCGCACCATAATCAACTATTAAAACTTTCATGTTTTTTTGCCAGATTGAATGCTATAATTAATTCAATTAAATATTTCAGTATGTAAACGATAACAAAATATGATATACATTCAGTTATACTTGTTTTTTTTAAATAGGCTATGTAAAATGCACTACCCAACGAGAGAATTAAAAAAATCTGTAAAATAAGGTCAAGCTGTTGTTTTTCCTTCAAAATTATAACACTACTTAAAGGATTTGCAATAAATCGCATAAAAACACTAAAAAATAAAATTTTCATTATATCTATTGACTGGAGCCATTTTGTTCCTAAAATATCTTCCAGAAAAAAAGATATTAATAGATATAGAATTGGAAAAATAATACACGCGCAAATAGTTAAGCCTACAAAATATGATTTAAAAGTTTTTACACATCTACCGGTTTCATGTATCTCTTTAGCTGCACTATGACGAAAAACCGGAACAATTGAACTAATAACAAAGGTTACAGGTAACAAAATTACTCTTTGAGCCATAGCATACTGACCAAGTGTACCAATATCATATAGGTTTGTAATCAGAAATATAGGTAATTGCAATGCTAAAGTCTCGATAAATGAACTTGGAATATTATACTTCGGGAAATTAACATATTTTTTACAAACTAAGATTATATCTTTCAGGTTACTCCTTGCTAAAAAAAAACCATCCTTTATTTTAGTAAAGCCAACTAGAAACGTTGTAAATGCCATACTTAAAATTAAGGAAAAAATTAAACCGGTTTTCTCAAATCCAATCTTAACTAAGATTATAGCCAAAATAGCATATGAAAATGAATTTGCAATTTTGTTTATCGATACTTTGGAAAACTCCCCAAGGCGAACTTTCCAGGTTAATATTATCTGATTTAATGAGGTAAAAAATGCAGCAATCGGTAGTAAGAAAATATTATCGCTTAATTCTGCTTTCCACAAGCTATTAAAGTTTTGCGTTAATGCAACAAAAATATACAAGATTAAAAGACTTATGACTGCTAATAAAACGGTTAATGAAAAAACGTTATTCGCTTCTTTTTCTTCTTTTGGAATTAAAATAGCCATATCATATTTACCAGCAAAAAAAATACTTATGACATTGCTGGTTGCTAAAAAATATGAATATTGGCCATAGCTGGAACTTGAATATAATGCGGCTATTATAGGTGTAAAAACAATAGGTACCACTGCTGCGATGCTAGTACCCCCTAGGGTAATCAATAATGATTTATTAATTTTTCTCACTTATTTGCATCAGGCGCATTATAAATTCTTTCAATTATTTCTACTACCTTAAGACCTTCCAGCGCATTTGTAGTAATAGTTGCACGACCTTTAAGTACATCAACAACATTTTTTATTACATAATGGTGATTTGCAGCAGATCCTTTATAAAATCCATAATCATTTCCGGGATTTGTAGGAGGTAGAGTTGGCATTTCGTAATCTTTAATATTACAAGATTCAACAATGTCCATATATTGCCCACCTACTTTCACAGATCCATTCTCTGCAATTATAGTCATACTACTCTCAAGATTCTTATTCCATACCGAGGTTGTAAAATTAAATGATCCTGATCCCCCGTTTATAAAATCGAAAGTCACACTTCCTGTATCTTCAAAATCTGTAAGATTTTGATGGTTAAAGTCTTTAAATCTACTATTAATTGATGTTATATCACCAAATAACCAATACATAATATCAATAAAATGGGAAAACTGAGTAAATAATGTTCCTCCATCTAAATCTTTTTTGCCATGCCAACTGTCTTTTACATAATACCTTTCATCTCTGTTCCAATAACAACTTAGCTGTACAAAGTTAATTTTGCCTAATATTTTGTCTTCAATTATTGATTTTAACCACTGCGAAGGAGGTGAATAACGATTCTGCATTACAGCGAAAACATGCTTATTAACATTCAAGGCTTTATAAATAATGTTTTCGGCCTCCTGTTTTCTTAATGTCATAGGCTTTTCTACAACAATATGCTTTCTTGCTTCCAAAGCCTGAAGAGAATGCTCATAGTGAAATCCATTCGGGGAGGCTATATTTACTACATCAACTTCTATTGAAGACTCAAAGAGTTCTTTAAGAGAATTAAAATACGGCACGTCGAATGAATTAATATTCACTAATTCATTTTTTGGTTTTATATCTATAATAGCAACTAATTCACATTCATCGTTATTTGAGATCATTTCGGCATGTCTTCGCCCAATATGACCACAGCCCAACACCACAAACTTTATTTTTCTATCGTGATTCATTTGTTTAATACTTTCGTTATTGTAACTCCTTCTAATTTATATAAATCATTACTTTCAGGGCATAGGGCCAATCCTTTTTTGTCAAAAATAAGCTTATGTCCATATTCACTCATCCAACCCACTTGTCTGGCTGGATTTCCAACAACCAATGCATAAGGTTTAACATCTTTAGTAACTACTGCCCCTGCTCCGATAAAAGCATATGCCCCTATATCATTTCCACACACTATTGTGGCATTTGCACCTATTGTTACTCCTTTACCAACTTTTGTTTTTAAGTAATTTCCTCTTCTATTTACGCTACTTCTAGGATTAATTACATTAGTAAAAACCATTGATGGTCCAAGAAAAACATCATCATCACAAGTTACTCCGGTATAAATAGAGACATTATTTTGAACTTTAACATTGTTTCCTAATATTACTTCGGGTGATACAACTACATTCTGCCCTAAATTACAGTCTTTCCCAATTTGGCAATTTGACATAATGTGCGAAAAATGCCAAATTTTTGTCCCTTCTCCAATTTGACAATTTTCATCAATTATGGCAGTTTCATGAATAAATATGCTCATTTTTGAAAAAAATCTTTAATTGCATTAATAATAAAATCTTGTTGGATTGAGTCGAGCTCTGTATGTATAGGTAAAGAAAGAACTTCTTTCGGCATACTTTCGGAATACTCTAATTCCGATTTTATATCAATAATATTTATATATGCTTTTTGATGATGCAATGGTTTTGGATAATATATCATTGATGGGATACCCTTTGATTTTAAAAAATCCTTTAGTTTATCCCTATTCCCATTTTTTACTTTAATGGTATACTGATGAAATACGTGCGTGGAATTTTCCAGCCTGAATGGAACTGTAATGTCTTCAATTGCTTTCAGATTTTCATCATAATAATCGGCTGCTGCAACTCTTGCTTTATTATATTCATCTAATCTCGCAAGTTTTGGTAGCAAAATACCTGCTTGAAGCGCATCTAAGCGAGAGTTAACACCAATAATATCATGTATATATTGTATGCTTTGACCATGATTAGCAATACTCCTGATTTTTTCTGCTAAAAGTGGGTCATTTGTCATCAATGCTCCACCGTCACCATAACATCCCAGATTTTTTGACGGAAAAAAAGAAGTACATCCGATTGTTCCTATTGTACCGAGTTTCTTACTATCGCCATTACTAAATATATAACTGGCTCCAATTGCCTGAGCTGTGTCTTCGACCAGAAAAATATTCTTTTCTTCTGCAATTTTCAGAAGAGCTTCCATATTAGCTCCTTGCCCAAATAAATGTACAGGAATAATCGCTTTGGTTTTAGATGTTATTGCGTTTTCAACACTTTTAATATCAATATTAAAGCAATCTTTATTAATATCAACCAGAACCGGAGTTAAACGCAATAAACCAATAACTTCAGCTGTGGCAGCATAAGTAAAAGCTGGGATTATAACTTCATCGCCTGGTTGAAGGTCTAATGCCATCAGTGCAATCTGTAAAGCATCAGTACCATTACCACATGTAATTACGTATTTAACACCTAAATATCTTTCTAATTCTTCTTGCAACTCAGCTATAACCGGACCTTTAATAAATTGAGATGTATTGATGCAATTGAAAATTGCGCTATCAATTTCATCTTTAATTTTTTCGTACTGACCTTTAAGGTCTACCATTTGAATTTTCATGGGATAATCATAATCTATAGTCTGTCACTTCTCGGCTTAACACTCCTTTGATATCGAAAACAACCGATTGTGCGTGTTTCGGTAAGTCAAAACTCAAAAACTCCTGATGAGCTACAGCCAAAATAATGGCATCATATTCATTTTCTATTTTTTGAATAAGCGTAAGTTCATATTCATGTTCGACCTCCTCTATACTCGCCCATGGATCGTAAATATCAGTGTTTATTCCAAACGAAATTAATTCTTTATAGATATCAATAACCCTGGTGTTCCTGATATCCGGACAGTTTTCTTTAAAAGTAAATCCCATAATTAACGCTTTGGAGTTCTTCACAGGCAAACCGTTATTAATCATAAGTTTAATTAACTTATTTGCTACAAAAACCCCCATATTATCATTAATTCTTCTGCCAGCACCTATTACTTCCGGATAATAGCCCAATTGTTCTGCTTTATGAATCATATAATATGGATCAACTCCAATACAATGACCACCAACCAAACCCGGTTTAAATTTTAGAAAATTCCATTTTGTTCCTGCCGCTTCTAATACTTCATTTGTATCTATTCCCATTCGATCAAATATTAGAGCTAATTCATTAACAAAAGAAATGTTAACATCCCGTTGGCAATTTTCTATCAGTTTGGCCGCTTCGGCTACTCTAATACTAGAAGCCTTATAAGTCCCGGCATTGATAATTGAACCATATAGTGAGTCAATATATTCAGATACTTCTTTATTTGAACCCGAAGTGATTTTTAAAATACTAGTCAGCGTGTTCAATTTGTCTCCGGGATTAATTCTTTCAGGAGAATAACCGCAATAGAAATCTATATTATATTTTAACTGAGAATATTTTTCAAGTACAGGAACACATACCTCCTCTGTACAACCAGGGAAAACTGTAGATTCATAAACAACTATGTCATCTTTTCTTATTAATGTGCCTATCGTTTTACTCGCTGAGATGAGAGGTCCTAAATCCGGTGTTTTGAATTGGTCTATTGGTGTGGGTACTGTTACAATAAAAACCCTTCTTTTGTTATCGGGCAAATCTGAAGTATCAATTGCATTTGTAAAGGATAAATATGTTGCCTGATTAATTTCATCAGAAGTCAGCTCTTTTGTTCTATCAAGTTTCTCCTCAAGTTCTTTTATTCGTTTGCTGTTTATGTCAAAACCTATTGTGGGATATTTTTTGCCAAATTCAATAGCAAGCGGTAAGCCAACATAACCGAGACCTACAATGGTAATATGAACGTTGTTCAAACTCATTTTAATTAGTGTAAAATTTTTTTATAATTTCTTTTCCGTAAAACAATGAAGATTAAAGATATTAAACCACCAAAAATAATACTTGCAAAAAGAATAAGAGCCTTTCTTGGCTCACTTTTATGGGCCGGCACAACAGGTGGCTCAAGAACCTGGAAAATCGGTGTTTCCTGCTGAACTTTTAATTTTGCCTCTTCGTATTTCTTTAATAAATCATTATAAAAATTAGAAGAAAGCCTGTATTCAGATTCAATTCGTTCACGCTGCAAATCTGCTGATTGTTGTCGGATTGTAGGTAGTTGGAATTGATCACCATACTGTGCTTTTTTGGTTTGATTGTTGTAAAATTTGCCTCTCGCCGTATTTACACGCTCTTCTAAAAAGTCTAAATCTTTTTTCGCTTTATTAATTCTGTATTTGGTTACATAGTCGGTTAAATAGGTCATAGAAAAACGTGCAACATTGGCAGCAACTACAGGGTCGGGCATTTTTACTGAAATACTTATTATTCCAGTTTTTTTATCAATATCGGCTCGTATTCTATTCTTTAAATCCTTAATTCTATTTTCAGTTATTCGATTCATTAATAGGAAACCGTTTTCTTTTACCGATGGCTTCTCAGTAAACTTTTTCTCAATTTTATTTCCCTTTTCTATTAATTCATTGTAGAATTTTTCAAACAAAATGGATTGGTTATCCCTGGTTACTATTTTTTCATTAAATAAAGCCAAAAAGAATGGAGTACTTCTTAATACATCCGGGTACAAATCGGGACGGATGGCATCTGTAGCGTCAAGACTCGTTAAATCTACTCCGGCAAGGTTAGCCAGTCCTGCCAGACTCCCGAACCTGGTAGCTTTTGCTTGTAATTCAGGTAAAATTTTACCTTCTGATTCAAACTGCTCCTGAGCTGTAAAAGCATAAAAAGCACCGAGTAAAAGGGCAATAGAGGTAATAAGTATTATACTAATCTTTTCTTTCCAGAATAGTTTGAAAAGTGCTTCCAGGTCAATCGAATATTCTTTATTGTTTTCTTGCATTTCTCTTGCGAAGTAATCTTTGAATTATTGTTTGCTCTTCTTCCTGCTATAGCATTGAAAAAGCAAATGGCAACTACAAAAGCCTAATAAGTGTTAAAAGCACAGCAGATAAAGAAACGAACCCTGTTCCAATGGCAATTCTTTCTGCTGGACTCATTCTTACTCTATTTCTCGTTGGAACATGTACTGACATACCTGATTGAACCTTAGGGTAGATTTTCATCCCAAAGAAACTTCGCGTTCTGTCTGTACTCCCGTTAGCATATCGAACAAAGGTTTTCCTTACAAAAGCACTATCTGTAAAACCACCCGCTTGTGCTATATAATCATTAAAAGAAAAACCAGGTTGATAAGCTACAGTGGTTGGATTAAGAACCTGCCCACCGATAGTAACAGTTTGTCTTTCTTTAGGTATTTCTATCCGATCCCCATTTTCCAGCAAAAGATTAGAAGGCGTATTTTTATTTTTTAAAGCTTTTTCAAAATCAACGAAAATAAGTTTATTGTTTCTGAATAGTTGTGCTCCATGTATAAATGCTTCTTTACGAAGACCACCCGCCCTATCTATAAGGTCGGTTAGTCTTTCGGATTTAGTTTCGATAGCATATTGTCCCGGGGAATTTATTTCACCATAAATCTGAACCAGTTGTTGAATTTCATAATTCGGTAAATTACGGATAAAGACCCTGTCAAAGGCTTTTAACTTCGGAAGGTTTTCAGTAGGGCTCAAATCTCTGCTGATATTAAGAATGAGGATTTCTGTAGATTTATCGTTAGATTCATCATTATAAAGTCTTCTGGCAATTTCTACTCTTTTGGAGGTGGCTCCGTCGCTAAATCCTCCTGCTAATAGTATTAAATCCCTGACACCCATATTTTCAGCATAATTATAAGACCCCGGATTATTAATAGCTCCTTCTACATCAACTTTCCTTTCCTGGCGTATTTCTGTAATAGATTTTATCATTAATAAATCTTCCCTTTTTAATTCAATATCGGGAATTTCGCTTCTCATAAGTTTGCCTATATCAATCGAAATATAGATAGGGTCAAGGTTATCTTGTTTCCTGACTAAAATACTTCTGCTTAAATAGGCGTCTTCTCTTAGCCCACTTGCTTGTTCTACAAGTTGTTTAACGGTTTTAATTTTTTCTCCCAATGCAAACTCACCCGGGCGAAAAACGGCCCCTAAAACCTCCACTTTATTCTCAAATCGGTCTAAAATAGTGCCTATAAAAAAACGATCTCCGTTTTGGGTAAGAAAACCTGGTTCTGTTTCAGGATTAAATGTTAAGATTTTTCGTTCCTTGTTAGTATTTCTATTAACGTTTATGGTAGCCGTATAAGCCTGTTCTGTGTAACCGCCGGCATAAGAAAGTAAATTGGTGAAATTGTCTTTTTCTCTTAATTCAAATATCCCCTTTCTTTTAACCTCTCCATCAATTTCAACCTTTTTTGCAAAGAGGGGAACCAGAATTACATCCTGGTCATTCAGGGTAATATTATCATTAAGTGTTCCTCTAAGCAGAAAATCGTAAATATCTATAGT
>CALRLS020000135.1:0-11208 GCA_943368815.1 Cyanobium sp. NIES-981 | reverse complement strand
CTTTAACCTGGTTGTAGGCGATGCCAAGCAGGCCATTTACCGATGGCGTGGTGGTAAAATGGAATTGATAGTGCATTTGTTTAAAGGCAATATCGGTGCGCTTATTAATAGTCCGTTAGTTCAGATGCATCAGGTAGACCAGTTTCGTTCTATTGGCTATTATTTATCGCCTCAATCCTTAACTACCAATTACAGGAGCGCCAGGGAGATTATTGATTTCAACAATCGTTTCTTTCATTCCATCTTGCAAACCCATTCAGGTACATTTCAATTTCTGCCGGATGTATATGAAGATTTCAGACAGGAAACACCAGCCAAATCACGTTCGGGTGGGCATGTTCAGTTAGAGTTTCTGGAATATGAAAAAGAGGGTACCTTTATGCTGAACCGTATACTTGAACTCATTCAACAAGTATTACAGGAAGGGTATAGTATGGGTGATATAGCCATTTTATGTCGACGGAATAAAGAGTCGGCTTCAGTAGCGAATTTCCTGACGGATGCAGCCTTCCCCATTATTTCCCGTGATTCGCTATTGCTGAAAAACTCTTCTGCCGTGCGTTTATTAGTGGCCTTCATGCGAAGTATCAATCAACCTGACAATAGATTGGTGAAGTCTGAGGCGGCCTATTTATTCTATCAGACCATACTCAACCGTATACCTGACAGCCAGGCAAATACGGAGATAACCGAAGTGATTGAGGCAAGCGACCCTCTTGTGTTTTATCAGATTTTTGATAAATACGGGTATCATCTCGACCCAATTACGATGATAAAATCGGGTATTTATGAATTGGCCGAGAAAATCATCAATGCCTTTGATTTATTTAACCGCACCAACCAGAAAAACTATCTGTTCAGATTCCTTGATGTGGTACTCAATTATAGCCTGAGAGAGAGCAACCATTTACAGGATTTCCTTGCCTATTGGGAAGAGAAAAAGGATAGTTCAACGCTATCAGTAAAATCTCCTGCCGAGCAGGATGCCATTACCATTACTACCATTCACCGCTCTAAGGGACTTGAATATCCTGTGGTAATTATTCCTTATGCGCATTGGTCAACGAAACCAATGGCGAAGGCCGAAATATGGGGAGACCTTGAAATGCTGGATTATGAAGAGTTATCCTATCAGACTGACGACAAAACAACGAGGCTGCTCTCCTCACCTATTAATTTTAGTGACAAGTTCAGTATGACTGAGCTTGTAGACCAGTATAATGATGAAATGCAGGCAACATTTCTGGAAAACCTGAATATGCTTTATGTGGCTTTTACCCGAGCCGCAGACAAACTGTTTGTACTTTCTCAAAAAAATTATCATAAAAAAATACATGGTGTAGGAGAGCTAATGAAGGATTTTCTGACAATTGAAGGGCTTTTTGACCCTGAACTAAGCGTTTATGAAGTCAATAAAGGCAGTTTTATTAAGAAGGCTAACAATAAACCAGTAAACGAGGACAAGATTTATTTAAACCGAATCATCAGCGAAGACCGAAGCGACCGCCTGCGGTTACGGAGAATTTCGGAGAAAATATTTGATACTGAAACGCTAGAAAAAAGCAAGGATAAACACAACAAGGTACGGTCGGCATTCGCTAAAATCCGTACCGGAAATGATATACCCAATGCGCTGAGGGAATTGGAGTATGAGGGAATTATCAACCCGAAAGAGGGAAAAGAAATGAGAGAAGCCATTGAAAAAATTATCAGTTTGCCAGCATTGACACCACTCTTTGAAGAAGGCCTGATTATTGAAAACGAAAGAGAAATCTTACAACCCAATGGAGAAATTGATCGCCCTGATCGTGTGGTGATTAAAGGTGATATGACATACATCATCAATTATAAGCCTGGCCACAGTAATGACTTTTTTCAGAAGGAAAAAGACATGCGAGAAATAAGGGATTTAGGTAAATTATACCAGCAGATGGGCTCTGAAAAAATCGAATTGATGCTGGTGTACCTGGCATCTGTTGATGTGGTGAGTGTTGCGTGGTAGAATGATGGTTTTAGAAAATATCCTATTGATGGAAGCACAAAACTCCCTCTCAACTACCAAAAAGATTCTTACCAATAAATGCGTTTCTGAATTTGCCTTTCGGGTCATATTGTGCAATCAGCTTTTTGAAATCATCCAGTTTCTCAATCCTTGATTGCAACACCTGTGGAGACATGGTAAATAGTTTAGCCCAATGCGGGCGGGCATTGAAAGGAGCTAATTGCTGCTCTATTAAAGGCAATAATTTCATTACAGCGTCTTTCTCCTGTTTCCAGGTAAAATGAATAATGGCACAAGCCTGTTTGTAACCGGGACTCATCCATAGTTCATCAGCCGCCATGGTGCGTACTTCTGTAATAAATAAATGTGGGCTTATCTGCTCATGAAGTTTTTCAACGGCCATCATGGCTTTGTAGCCATGCTCTAAAGGCACAAAGTATTCGGCCTGCAATTCTTTACCACTACTTGGTGTAAAACCCATACGGAAGTGTGGCATTCGTTCATACCAGGGTCCTTTTACTCCCATTTGCTCAGTACAGTTCTCTGCTGAAAGCGCTTCTATCGGGTGAACATTTTTAGTATAGGCCTTTGCTCCATAAAACTCAGGGGCAATAGCATTGGTATCATTTTCTTCAAAACGGCTTTTTATCCATACCTCATTAATATTCTTATTACTCCAATCGGTAAATAGACTGACACTATAACCGCTCGACATAATTGTTTCAAAGTTCTTCTCCAACTCACCCATTGCGAGATTCCTGTACACTACCTGTTTCATGCTAAACGTAGGTATCAGCTTAAGGCTTAGTTTTGTGACTATCCCCAATGCTCCTAAACCTACTACGGCTCCATAAAACGCATCTCCATCTTTAGCAGCTGAAAGATTCACAAGGTTTCCTGCGGCATCAACAAATTCAATGGCAGCTACGGCAGTTGCCAGATTACCGTTTTTCACACCTGAGCCATGGGTGGCGGTAGCACAGGCTCCTGCTATAGATATATGGGGCAATGAAGCCAGATTATGTAAGGCAAAACCATTATCGTCAAGGTATTTACACAGTTCTCCATATTTTATTCCTCCCTCAACAGTAACCGTACTGTCCGCTTTATCTAAAGACACTATCTTGTTTAAGCCTGCCGATGATAACTGATTATCGAAGCTATCAGCAATGGTATTAAAAGAATGCTTAGAGCCTAAGGCCCTCAGCTTGTCATATTTCTTTACCATTTCCTGCACTTCCTCTACCGTTTGGGGAGTATATAGATTGTCGGTGCTGTAAGTCAGGTTACCTGCCCAGTTGGTACGGGCTTCTTTTTCTTTGCAAGCCATTAATTGTGAGACAATGCCTCCTGTTACCAAAGCCGAAGAAGTTTTCAGAAATGTTCTTTTGTTCATAGGTCAATAAATGCGCGACAGAATAAATCACTGCGAAAGCAATTTATAGAAATATTGTGTAAATGCAAAAAAATGATGCTTTTGTTATATAAATAATATTGGGGAAAGGAAAAAGGAGAATGGAGAAAAAGAAATTGTGTAACATCGGGTACCTTGTGTACTTCGTGGCCAAATTTTAATGCCACAATGTACACCAGGTACTCAATGTTACACAATTTAATCAATTGCGAACCGGGAGGTTTGTGCCAGAAGGTGTATTCAGCTGCTTTTTCTTCTCTTCTTTCCTCACATCTGCCCCAACGATTTCTCATTCTTTGTTTAAATTCATTACGATCTTCTGAGGTCATTTTATCCCAACGCTCAGCCATTCTGTGTTTCCAGAACTGGCGACCACCGCCAAAGCCCCCACCCCAATGTCCACCACGAAAACCACCGAAAAGGATTTTTGACAATACTAACAGACCTAAGGCCTGTGCAAAACTAATAGCGCCTAAGCCAAAGATTACCGGTATGAGCCAGTTCCACAGACTCATCACTACAAATCCACCTAAAAGGACAAAACCCACGATGAAAACAAAACCTTTAAAAAACCAGAACTTTCTCATTTTTTTAATTATTTAATGGGCTAATGGAGCCCTTATTTGTTAATATTTTTAAATTTGAGCTTGTTTAAATTTTGTTTTTCTGACCGAAAAGGACAGATTTTTTAGCTAGACAAGGCGCATTTTGCAGATGTAGCCAGCAGCTACATCGAAAAAATGCAACGCAGTATAGCTGAAAAAGATGCCTTTGTAGGTCGAACAATAATTTTTAAACAGGCTCTTAAACGGTTATAGAAATAGATCTTCATACAAATACCGGAGCCTGTCTCTTAAAAACAAAACCGCCTGTCGCTTCTCCGAAATCAATTCACTGACTTTTACCCCTGTGATGGCTGAAATCTCTTTGAACGATTTATCTTCTAATTCATGCATTTCAAAGACATAACGTTGATGCGTTGGTAATTCTTCTAAGGCTTCTGAGAGCGCTTCCAAAATCGTTTCCTGCATCATAGGGTCTTGTGTAGACGAATCCGGTAGAATATCAAATAATGATAAGCCTTCTTCATCTTCTCCTGTTTCCTGCATTAATGGTTCCAGCGCATCTGTTTTTCTTTTGCGGTAAAAGTCATTGATTTTATTCCTGGCTACTGTAAACAACCAGCTGACGGTCTGGTCAATAGGTTTTGTTAACCTATACATTTCTACCAGTTCATAAAAGACCTCCTGCAACACATCTTCGGCATCTGATAACGAGGGTACCCGCTGTCGGATAAATCCTAGCAGTCGTTGTCTTTCGCCGCTGATGGTTTGCTGAATCTCTTTATTTTGTTCGGTGGTTGTCATCAATTATCTAAACATAGCCATTTGATTTTGAAGACGCCTGGAACAGTTTTTTATGTAATTTTCATGAAGAGTGGCAAATAATATTTATGAGTGGTAAATAATAGTTACTTTTGTTAGTACTTATCACCTTAAATTATCAAAATATTTATGAAAAAAATCGCTCTCTATTGCTGCTTTATTATCGCTTTAAGCGCCTGTTCATCAAAAAATGATGATACCCAAACAACTGATACTACCAAAATTGGCGCAGATACAGTAGCAACCGCAACTCAACCTGCTGCTGAAACGCTATGCTTTGAAGAAAAAGTAGGCAAAGACCTGACAACAGTCAGCCTTACTATTGATGGAGACCTTGTAACCGGAAGTATGGAATGGTTACCATGGGAAAAAGACCAGGCCAGAGGTACGCTAAAAGGCAGGAAAAGTGGTAACGAAATAATAGCTGATTATGATTATATGATTGAAGGATCGAATCAATCAGAAGAAAAGATTTTTATAATTGACGGAGATAAATTATTGGTGAAGAGCGGAGAACTGGAAGATAAAAACGGCAAGTTGGTTATGAAAGACCCTGCTAAAGCGACTGTGGGGCAGACATTGGTTAAAGTGGCTTGTCCTTAAAAAGAAGTCGGGGGTGTTGAGAAATACCCCCATCTATATTGATAGAATATTTTGCATACCATATGCTACCACCTCACACGGAGATCAGGCGTCCCCTTATCATTCAGTGATACCAAACAAATCACTGCTTAAATAGCGGTCTCCCCTATCGCAGCAGATAAATACGATTACACCGCTTTCTAATTCCTTTGCCAGTCTGATAGCCGCTGATGCTGCGCCTCCACTACTCATACCAGCAAAAATACCCTCTGTTTTAGCCAGTTTACGTGACATTTCAGTTGCTTCTGCTTCCGAAATATCCATAATTCTGTCTACCCGTGTAGGGTCAAAAATCTTGGGCAAATATTCTGTCGGCCATCTTCTGATACCCGGTATTGAAGAGTTCTCTGTAGGTTGGCAACCAATAATCTGAATATCCGGATTTACCTCTTTCAGAAACATAGATGTACCCATAATAGTACCGGTAGTACCCATTGAGCTTACAAAATGTGTAATCTGCTGTTCGGTATCCCTCCAGATTTCAGGCCCCGTAGTTTTATAATGCGCCAGATAATTGTCCGGATTGGCAAACTGATTCAGTTGAAAATACCTGCCTGATTCTGCCTGTGCTTCTGCATAATCACGGCATTTTTCTATATTATCCAGCAAAATTACTTTGGCACCAAAGGCTTCCATCGTGAGCGTACGTTCACGTGTGGAATTAGATGGCATTATTAGCTCTATCTCTAAATCAAACAGGCGGGCTATCATGGCTAAGGCAATGCCAGTATTACCACTTGTCGCTTCTATTAGTTTCATGCCCGGCTTTATGCCGCCACGCTCTACTGCACTTCTGATCATGTTTAAAGCGGGACGATCCTTTACGCTTCCTGCCGGATTATTCCCTTCAAGTTTACCGAAAATCTTTACATTCGGATTAGGATTCAGTTTCTTTAACTCTACTAATGGGGTATTTCCTACCAGGTCAATGATTGTTGCCATGCCAACGCTATTTTATTTCTTCAGGCTTGTTGTACCTATTTTATATTTTCAATAATTAAACAGCTTCACGCTCTACTACCTTGATTTCAGGTTTATGATAAACTGTGGCATAAGCAGGAACCGATTTCGTTAACCATACATTACCACCAATCACAGCGTGTTCGCCAATAACAGTATTGCCCCCAAGAATGGTTGCCCCTGAATAAATCACTACATAATCATTAACCGTAGGATGGCGTTTGGTATTTACCATTGTCTTGTCGACACTCAAAGCGCCTAAAGTTACCCCCTGATACAATTTCACGTGTTTACCTATGATACTTGTTTCACCAATCACAACACCTGTGCCGTGGTCGATAAAAAAGTGTTCGGCAATCTGCGCTCCAGGATGAATATCAATCCCGGTTTTTGAGTGAGCATACTCTGTCAGGATACGTGGCAATAAAGGGATTTGTAATCGGTGCAACTCATGTGCTAAACGATAAAATGAAATAGCATAAAAGCCCGGATAGGCTCTTATCACCTCAAATTCGCTTTTGGCTGCAGGGTCACCCTCTATAATCGCCTGAATATCCGTTTTTAATGTCTCGTATATATAAGGGATTCTTTCAAAGAAATCACGTGCTCTCCATTCGGGTTCACAATCTTTGCATTGATAGGTCGAAATCAGGATATTTCTTAGTTCTAATTCAAGGTTTTTGAACTGAATCTCTATCTCTTCTTCCGAGCGGAAATACTCTTTGGTTTGCTCCGGAAAAAGTAAGCGGATAATACGCAAAGCCCACGCCGAAATATCTTTGGTAGGTGGTACAGGCTCTGTATGCTGATGTTTATCAAAGATATGTTGAAAGAAAAGCTTATTCATAGTTTATTCTTTAATATGTACCCTATTCCTGATATAGACTTAGTGGATATATGCGATAACACCCAAAATTATGCCACCGTTCCTGATAACAACGAAAATACGAAAAAAAGCATTTACTAATATAGGTATTTTTTGACAATAAATCTTTGTCATCGTTCTTTTGACACAGGTATTTACATACCTTTTGACGCCTTTCTGCCAATATGTCAGATTCTTATACCTTTATCACCTCTTGGAATATTAATTGATGTAGGCAAAACATCGTTTTAAATAACACATAAATTATAAATATAATATGGTAGCCGAAAAAGGTACGATTTCGATTAACACCGAAAACATTTTTCCCATCATTAAAAAGTTTCTTTATTCTGACCACGAGATTTTCTTACGTGAGTTGGTTTCTAATGCTGTAGACGCCACGCAAAAGCTGAAAAAATTAGCTTCTATGGGTGAGTTTAATGGTGAGTTAGGAGACTTAACCGTAAAAGTTTCGATTGATAAAGAAGCAAAAACCATTACTATTTCAGATAAGGGTATTGGTATGAGTGCCGAAGAAATCAAGAAATATATCAATCAGATTGCTTTCTCCGGCGCAAAAGAATTCCTGGAAAAATACAAAGACACACAAGACACCAATCAGATTATCGGTCAGTTTGGTTTAGGCTTCTATTCTGCCTTTATGGTAGCGCAGAATGTAGAGATTATCACTAAGTCATTCCGTGGAGACGATCCTGCCGCCCGTTGGATTTGTGATGGTAGTACTGAATTTGAAATTACTGAGGTTGAAAAAGCTGATCACGGTACAGATATTATCCTGCACATTGCACCCGATTCAGAAGAATTCCTGGAGAATTTCAGAATTAGCCAGATACTGGAAAAATACGCTAAATTCTTACCGATTGAAATCGAATTTGATGGCAAGGTAATCAATAATCCGAATCCTATCTGGACAAAGTCTCCATCTGAACTGACAGAAGAAGATTATAAGAGTTTCTACAAAGAACTTTATCCTTTTGGCGAAGAGCCATTGTTCTGGATTCATCTGAATGTTGATTATCCGTTCAATCTGACAGGGGTTCTATACTTCCCGAAAGTGAAGAAAGATTTTCAGTTGAATCGTGAAAAAGTACAATTATACAGCCGTCAGGTATTTATTACGGATGATGTAAAAGACGTAGTGCCGGAATTTCTGCAAATGCTGCATGGTGTAATTGATTCACCGGATATTCCGTTGAACGTTTCACGCAGTTATTTACAGGCTGATAGTAATGTGAAGAAAATCAATTCACACATTACCAAGAAAGTAGCTGATAAACTACAGGAATTGTTCCGCAATGACCGCAAGGGTTTTGAAGAGAAATGGGAAAGTGTGGGCATTTTTGTAAAATACGGTATTGTGTCAGATGATAAATTTTATGACAGAGCGAAAGAGTTTACATTATTGAAAAATGTAGATAATCAATACTTTACGCTTGACGAATACCGTGAGAAAGTGCAGGTGAATCAGAGTGATAAAGATAGCAAAGCGGTATTCTTATATGCTACTGATACCAATCAACAGGATGCCTTCATTAACTCTGCCAAAAAACGTGAGTACGATGTATTGGTGATGGATTCGCCTTTAGATGCGCACTTTATCAATGCTTTAGAGTCTAAATTAGAGAATGTAACTTTCAAAAGAGTTGATTCTGACAGCATCGATAAATTGATTGACAAAGGGCTGGCAATGGAAAGCGTGCTGAACGAAGACGAGAAAAAACAGGTGGAAGAACTATTCAAAGGAGTGGCGGGTACCAGCACAATTCAGTTAGAGTCGCTTCCTGCAGATGAAATGCCTGTTACTATCACGCAACCCGAATTCATGCGTCGTTGGAAGGATATGTCACGCGTAAGCGGACAAAACGATATGTTTGGTATGATGCCGATGGGCAACAATGTGGTAGTGAATACCAATCATGCATTGATTGATAAATTACTAAAAACCGCAGATGCTGATGCGCAAAAACAATTGACAAAACAATTGTATGACTTAGCGCTATTGGCGCAAGGTATGCTATCAGGTGGTGATTTAACCAGATTTGTGGAAAGAACCGTAGCGGCTCTTTAAAAAATTCTCTCTCAATAAAAAATGCCTCGCATACACATGTGAGGCATTTTTTATTGCTTACTGAACAACTACCTGTTGTTCATCAAGTATTTTCTGGTAGTACGCTTCATACTTAGGTACTATATGCGAAATATCAAAGCCCTGTGCATGTGCCACAGCATTTGCTCTAAACCTTGGCAGGTTCTCGTCCTGTAGAATATAGAAGGCATTTTTTACCATATCTTCCACATCTCCTACATTACTCAAAAAGCCTGTTACGCCCTGCACGTTCAGTTCAGGCAAACCACCTGTATTGGTTGAGATAACCGGTACTTCGCAAGCCATCGCTTCTAAAGCTGCCAAGCCAAAACTTTCTTTTTCAGAAGGCATCAGGAACAAATCAGCTACTGACAATACTTCCTCAATAGCATCCAGTTTACCTACAAAACGTACGTCTTCACCCAGACCTAAATCACGGCTCAATTGCTCCATGGCTACACGCTCAGGACCATCACCTACCAATAATAGTTTACTTGGAATCATTGTTTTCAGCTTAGCAAAAACCCTGATAATATCATCAATCCGTTTTACACGGCGGAAGTTCGAAGTATGTACGAGCAGTTTTTCGTCATTCGGGCAGATAATCCGCTTGAAATGTTCTTTTTTCTGCTTCTTGAAGCGTTCTAAATCAACAAAGTTAGGAATCACCTCTATTTCTTTTCTTACCCGGAAGGTACTGTACGTTTCTTTGCGCAAATCTTCTGATACCGTAGTCACACCGTCAGACTCATTAATGCTAAAAGTAACAACCGGTGCCAGGGTGGCATCTTTGCCTACAATTGTAATATCTGTACCATGCAGGGTTGTAATGACAGGAATATTGATTCCCTGACATCTCAGTATCTGTTTTGCCAGAAATGCAGAGGTAGCATGAGGAATAGCATAGTGTACATGCAGAATATCCAGTTCCTCATATTTCACCACATCAACCATCTTTCCTGCCAGAGCTGATTCATAAGGCGGGTATTGAAAGAGCGGGTAACTGGCAATATTTACTTCGTGGTAGAAAATATTTTCATTGAAAAAATCGAGCCTGGCAGGCTGCGTATAAGTGATAAAGTGTACTTCATGACCATTTTTTGCGAGCGCTTTGCCCAATTCAGTAGCAACGACTCCACTCCCGCCGAAGGTGGGATAACAAACAATTCCGATTTTCATAGACGCGGTTTAATACCTTTTATTAGTACAACAATTTTTTTCAAAAAAAATCCCACATTATCACATTAAGTATTTATGATTTTCGGGACGATGCCAATTCTTTCAAACAATTTTAGTATTTTTGAGAAAATGAAGACTAGGGAATTCCTGAAAACGATAAGCGCTTTTTTTAAACTGGTTCGTGTCAACAACCTGCTCATCATTGTATTGACCCAATACATGGCCAGAATCTTTTTAGTCGGACCCAAAGCAGAATGGATGTCGTATATATTTGACTACGAACAATTTATGCTGGTATCTGCCACAGTATCTATTGCTGCGGCAGGCTACATTATCAATGATTATTTCGATATAAAAATTGATACGATTAATAAACCGCGGGAAGTAATTATCGGGAAAGTCATCAAGCGCCGCTGGGCCATTCTGAATCATCAGGTACTCAATTTTATTGGCATAGCCCTGGGCTTTTTTCTGGGGTTAAAAGTTTTTTTAATCAATGTCTTTGCGGTGTCTGCGCTTTGGTTTTATTCTGAAAGATTCAAAAGACAGGCTTTCATCGGCAATTTTCTGGTGGCGTTTCTTACTTCTTTTTCATTGATAGTGCTTGCGGTCTATTATAAGAAAAACGAGATGTATGTAAACATCTATGCGCTT
>CALRLS020000134.1:0-11254 GCA_943368815.1 Cyanobium sp. NIES-981 | reverse complement strand
CAAAAGAAACCATGAAAACTATTGTTCCGGCACAACGGGAAGGTACTGCTTATGATACTACTTCAGAGCGGCTTTTTCCTACAGAAAAACAAGCAAAATTGCAATTTCAGGTAGTCAGAAAGCGATTGTTGGCTATCAACCACTGGCATAAAATGGCGGGAGAAGAAAAAGCTACTTTCGAATTGATTGATGGAAGAGGAGAAAAAGTAGAACGTATGCCTGCCATCGGTGATTTTATGCGGATTGATATTCCCGGGCCAATGAACCATGCAGGAGACGGATTTGACTGGGTACAAATTGAGGATATTTTTGAAGATGAGGAATTACATGAGGAATTTATTTCCATACGTGTAAGGCCATCATCGAATCCCACAAAGCACAAAGAAGAAATAGCACATTTTTTTGATGATGTGGCTACAAGTACTTTTATAGTAAAAAGAGAAGGCAATAAAATAAGTGCAGAAGTACATGGAAGAAATGAGAAGCCGAATCTGGAAGATGTGAGTCTGATAGATAAAATCCGGAATACCTTTGTAGCCTTCGGAGGGATTCTTGGCGCCAGTAAAATTCAATGGAAAAGCTTCACAGATGGTCTGGTAGCATGATAAATCAGAAAATTGGGGTGTATGGGATGCTAGATAGAAAGGAGTAAATTTTTCAGGAAAAGAATTAATGGAATAAGTGTAGAATAGGGGCTATTGCTGAACCTGCCCAAAATTCCATTTTGCTAATAGTTCAAAGCGATTGGTAGGAGCAACGCTTAAAATATCTGCCGAAAAGCCATTACCAAAACAAGCTCTTGCCTCCAGCATTAGTCGTTTGCTTCTTACGCCAAGTCCACCGATTAGCCCTTGTTCGCTTTTCCGGTCAAATGCTGATACCAGTTCAGATTTACCTCCGTCTATTTCTTCAACGATGCTTCTATCGTTAACAATAATCGCATTTGATATACCCGCCAGAAGATAAAAAGAAGGCTTGCCTATATAAAACGTGTATCTGAACAAATTCTGTAGCCCGACATAACGTATATCGTAGCGGAAACGGCTTTCTACATCCGCAGCCGTACTTTTCAGTCCATAGGTATGAATCTCATTTACAATAGCAAATTTACCTCTTCCTCTGGCAAAAACATAATTCAGAAATACCCCTCCCGCAGGAGTGATATTACCACTACCCTGCACATACATATAATTAGGAGGTGTAGAAGTTGAGATAATATGTTTGATTCTGGAATACCCTGCTCCGGCTATTGCGCCGTATTCCCATTTGCCCCTGCTATTCAGGGCGTATTCAGGCTTGATAATAATCTTGAAGCAATCGTTATAGCTGTCTATCAGTTTTTTTATATCCTTTGCATAATAATCGGTACTCTGAAAAGGGAGTTTCTTACAGGCATCTGCAAGGTCATCAGCCAATTGAACCTGATATTGTTTGATTTTGGCTGTCTGGTTTCCGGTTTCTATAATATGATAAACCAGCGGTTCAAGCTTGTTACCTGTTTTTATCAGAAAATGTTCTTCAGAGTCTTTATCTACAAAATGATAGAGCATTACCTTACCTGCTGATAAAACCCGTACAAAGGCGTTTTTCTGAATCAATCTTTTGGTACGATTAAAATATGCTCCGAGGCTGGGAAAAGCAATTTTGCTGCCGTTTCTTGGGAGTTTTTCAATAGAAAAGCTTAAAGAGGTATAGGTTTCCTGATTAAAGTCTATGATAAAGCCACTTAACTCAGTACTGCTGTAGACAAAACTGGGTTGAGTTATTTCTCTCTTGAAATAAATTTCGAGAGGGCTCTTTATCCATTCTTTATAATCAATATAGCCACTCAGGGTATCTTTATCGACCGTTATTAATTTTCCTTTGATGAAATTTCTTTGTGCCAGGCAAAATTGGGCAATAAAAATTAACAAGAGTGTGGTTGTTAGTTTAGTTTTCATAAATCCACCATTCCCTTATTCAAAGATATTGAAATAATACCTTTATTAATCAAAATCTGAATAAATTATATTCAGTAGCGAATAAACGTAAAATTTTACATTTTAGCAATTAAATGCCTGATTGTTATGGACTTAGGTATTTATAACTATGCGTTATTAATTTGAAAGAAGCTCCCGGTTTTTATCGCTTGTTTATAGGTAGAATTATTGAAATTCTGCTGCTTAATTTATATATAAAACCTATTTACAAAGGGGATATACCGTAAATTATTAACGGCTTATTTTGCCTAAATTATATTTCAATAATAAATCAAGCCTGTTATTTGGAACAGTCGCGTTTGCACCTGTAGTGAAGCCATTCCCCCGGTAATATCTGGCCTCCAGCATGAATCTTTTCTGACTTAAGCCCAGGCCGACAATGGCCCTTTGTTCATCATTTCTGATAGCCCAGGGTAATGAAACCAATTTTTCGACAGACCCGTCTCTGCGCTTGATTGTACTGTTTTGTTTGATGATAGTAGAGTACGAGAAACCTGCTATGGCATAAACAGAGGGCTTGCCCAGATAAAAAGTGTAGCGAAACAAATGCTGCAACCCCAGATAATGCATATTATAATGAAAATACTCATTATCAAAAAAAGCATTGCTTCTTAAATTATAAGTATGAAGTTCGTTCAGCAATGCAAATTTTCCTCTGCCTCTGGCAAAAACATAATTTAAGAACAGGCCCCCTGCCGGAGTAAAGTTGGCATCTCCTTTCACATCAATATACCTGAAGGGTGTAGCCATTGCATGTGTCATTTTTGTATAACCAACTCCTGCCATGATACCATATTCCCATCTGCCTTTGTCTTTCTCGGCAGATACAGTTTTTATTGCGCCACTAAAACACGCATTATAATTATCAATCAGTTTTCTCATGCTGGTTGCATAATACTCTGTATTGGGTATTGAAAGCGGTACGCAGGCATCAGTCAATAAATTAGATAATTGTGAACGATACTCTCTGAATTTTGCCGAATAATGCTTTGTTTCAACAATATGATACACCAGCACTACAAGTTTATCATCTTTTCTAATCAGAAAATGAGGCTCAGAATCTCTGTCAACATAATGATAAAGTGTCGCTTTTCCGGCGGAAGATACTCTGACGAAAGCACTTACCGAATCCATTCGTCGTTTCCGGTTAGTGTATTCCTTCATATTAAAATACACAATTTTATTACTACTACGTGGTAGTTTCTCAACTGAGAAGTTCAATGAATGGTAGATTTCCTGATTAGAGTCAATAATAAACCCTGCTATCTGGTTGCTATAATAAGTTTGCGTAGCAAGATTTAGCTCTTCTTTAAACGAAATCTGGTCGGGACTTTTTATCCATTCTTTATAATCAATATATCCACTAAGGGTATCCTTGTAAATAGTAATGACCTTACCTTTAGTGAAATTCTTCTGTGCCAGACAAATATTGGTGACGATGTATAGTAGGATAGTGAAGCTTAGTTTAGGTCTCATAAATCCGGTATTACTTTATTCAAAGATATTGAAATAATACTTTATTAATCAGATTTGAGTAGAATTTATTGATTTGCCAATAAACATAATCATAGCTTCCCGAAATTCAATTTTAATAATAATTCAAATCTGTTATTTGGAAGAACAGTGTTTGTTCGGGCATTGTATCCGTTGCCACGGTAATACCGGACTTCTGACATTAATCTTTTCAAACTCAAGCCTAATCCCAGAATACCCCTTTGCTCGTCGTTCTCTTTAAGTATATAGGTGGACGGCACTAAATCTTCAATGGAGCCGTCGTATCGCTCAATTATACTGTTTTGCTTAACTACAACAGCATAAGAAAAGCCGGCTAATGCATAAATTGAGGGCGTGCCGACATGGAAAGTATAACGAAACAAGTGCTGCAAACCTGCAAAATGCATATCATAATGATAATATTCGTTATCAAAGAAGGCGGAACTTTTGAAATGATAGGTATGAACCTCGTTTAAGAGAGCAAATTTGCTCCTGCCTCTCGGGAAAACATAGTTGAGAAATAAACCACCAGTTGGTGTGAAATTGGCATCTCCTGTTACATCAACATATCTATACGGAGTGCTGACATTATGTGTCATTTTTGTATATCCTGCTCCAACCATGATACCATATTCCCATTTACCGTTGTTCTTTTTTGTCAATACAGGCTTTATTGTTGTTCCGAAACAGTCATTATAGCTGTCAACCAGTTTTTTCATACTATTAACATAGTAATCAGTTTTGAGTATAGGTAGCTTTTTACAGGCGTCGGCCAATATGCTTGTCAATTGTGTCTGATACTGTCTGAAATTGGCAGAATAACTCTTTGTTTCAATAATATGGTACACAAGTACTTCTAAAACATCGTCCTGTTTTATCAGAAAATGAGACTCAGAGTCCTGATCTACAAAATGGTAGAGGCTTGCTTTACCGGATGCTATAACTCGGACAAAAGCAGCTTTTTGAACGATTGTTTTGGTTCGGGTTGAGTATGCCCTCATATCAGAGAACCTCACTTTATTACCACTTCTGGGAAGTTTCTCAATACTAAAACTTAAAGATTGATAGATTTCCTGATTAGAATCAATAATAAACCCCGCTAACTGGGTATTATCATAAGTAGTGGCAGATTGGGTAATGTCCTTCTTAAAAGAGATTTCGGTAGGGCTTTCAATCCATTCTTTATAATTAATATAGCCACTGAGGGTATCTTTATCTACAGTAATTATTTTGCCTTTAGTGAAATTTCTTTGAGCTACAGAAAGATTGGCAAAGAGCAATAATAGTAGTGAGGCAATTAGTTTAAATCTCATTTTTAGTACTCAGCTTATAGTTTATGCAAAGGTATAGAATAATTCAATTATTTTATAATGAATCAGTTTGGAGAATGGAAATGCCTGATTCGTCTTACAAATTTACAAGATGGTTTTCCTTCTAATTCTGTGGCGCTTTTTAGTATTGGTCAAAGCTATTGCTATAACTGAAGGAATAAGCCCCAGAACTGTGGCTATGAGGATGCCTGGTATTAAAAAACTATTGAATGGGGTATTCTCTAAAGTTGTTAAAGGTATATCGATTAGTTGACCATCTGGTGAAATAATTAATACACTACCTGCCACAATAGCTCCCATACCAAAAAATGCCAGCAAAAAGACAAATATATTCCTGGTTGATGTATCGTTCATGAAATTTTGTCATTTAAAATAGTAATTTCAAATGCTTTATGCGCCAGAAAACCGAAGTTTTTGGTTTGTAGATAAAAGCCCCTCAAGACTCATAGTAAGGCTTATGCAGACATTAAACTAACGGAGGTGCATTTTCCGACCTTATAATACAGCACCCTTAAGATGTTTTTTTACTCTTTCCAGTTTCACCTCATTCTCTGTCGCTATACCATTTTCAAAATTGCTGAGGTTCTTTAGCGTAGTAATGGCAATTTGTTTGAGTGCTTCATTTGTGAAAAAGCCCTGATGCGGTGTAATCAGTACATTCGGAAATGTCATTAAGCGTTCAATGACATCATCCTGAATAATTGTTCCTGATAAATCTTTAAAGAACAGGTTTTCCTCCTGTTCATAAACGTCAATTCCGAGATAACCCAATGAGCCATTTTTTAATGCTTCAATGGCATCCGAAGTATTGATTAAAGCACCTCTGCCGGTATTTATAAGCATAGCACCTCTTTTGATTTTAGACAAGGCCTCAGCATTAATGATATGATGGGTGTCAGGAGTAAGCGGGCAATGCAGAGAAATAATATCTGAATGAGATAAAATATCATGAAACGATTTATATACTACTCCTTTTTCTTTTAAGTCGTCAGATTCCATAATATCACAGGCTATCACCTTACAGCCAAAACCGAGCATGATTTCGCAGAATACCGAGCCTATTTTACCTGTTCCTACTACTCCCACTGTCTTTTTGTAAAGATTAAATCCGAGAAGATTTTCTAATGAAAAATTGCTTTCTCTTACTCTATTGTAGCTTTTATGGGTTTTTCTGTTCAAGGTCAGAATAAGCCCTATTGTATGCTCTGCAATAGCGTGGGGCGAATAAGAGGGAACTCTCAAAACTCTAATATGTTTTTCTGTTGCTGCTTCAATATCAACATTATTAAAACCTGCGCAACGCATCACAATTGCCTTGATGTCATATCCGGATAGTATTTCAATGGTTTTTCTGTCAATTTTGTCGTTCGAAAATGCGCAAACGGCATCAAAACCGGTTGCCAGTTTAGCAGTGAGCGCATTGAGGGTAACATCAAAATAAGTCAGCTGATGATTACTGATTGTATTAAACTTGTCAAAATATCCGGCATCATAAAATTGTGTACTAAATACGGCTACTCTCATGGATTTGTTTTTTTTATTAAAACAGACAATTGTGTTGTTCTGAGTTGGTCAATAAAAAAATGGATTAATTACACACCTCATTTTATATCCATTTTCTTATTCTCCGGGGTAAAATTTCACTTTAGCAATCAACTATAATATCACCTCTTCGCTCGCTATAGGTTCCAGTTCCATTTTCAGCGCTAGCTGGCCCATGTTAATGAGCTCTATCTCGCATGAAATCTTTATTTCTTCGCTCACCATCAATACTTCCGTTCCAATTGGGATATTCCATATAAGTCCCCAGTCTCTTCTGTTAATTTTCCCCTCCAACGTAAACCCTGCTTTTTCATTTCCCCATGGATCCATGACAATGCCACCAAAAGTTACCCCCAGTTTTATATTGCGGGTAATACCTACTATTGTCAGTTCTCCCCATAATTCAGGCTCACTATTCACTTTTTCTTTATCAATCTTACTGGCAGTAAAAGTGATTTGTTTGTGGTTTTCAACATCCAGAAAATCAGGTCCTTTTAAATGTTCATCTCTTTTTGCATCACCTGTGGTAATGGAAGCGGCATCAATCCAAAGGTCAATTTCAGCAGTAGTAAAATCTTTACCTTCGGTATAAATACTGGCATCAAATGTTTTGAATGAGCCCTTTACATGGGCAATCATTAGATGTCTTACTTTAAAGGCTATTGCACTATGGGTCTGGTCTATCGACCATTTTGTATCACCTTGCATCAGTTTATTTTTTAAATGTATTATTAGGTTAGGCTACTACTCAGTGCTTTCTTCTATTTCTACTTATTGGCTTTGAAACAACTTTTGACGGATTATCTTCATTATCACTTCTAATGATTGTAGAGAGCATCTTAAATTGCTCGTCGGCATTAAATATATGCTTTGTATGAGCAGGTATAATCAACCCTTCTCCTAAGCCAAGCTTGAACTTTTTATCGCCGATAATCACTTCGGCAGCGCCATCAATTATTTGAATATAAGTATCGTATGGAGAGCTTTTTTCAGGGAGTTCCTCCCCTTCATCAAAAGATGAAGCTGTTACATCTCCTGTTTTCTTTTTAACAACGGTCTTACTGACTACTGAGTTTGGTACATATCTGATTATTTCAACAATGACATGGGCCTTCAATTTTTCTAATTCATTTGCTTTCATCAGCTATTATTTACTATGTGGATTTATTACTATACAAAGATGAACCCTATATGATACATTAGTATTACACAACTCTGTAAAAGAATTACATTATTCACATATCCAAAGTATTGTTTTTCTTCTTTGTTTAAGCTGTTGAAATAGGATTTGGAAACCCTGTTGATTCTTAAATCGGGAGAATAGAGGAGCCAGGCTATTCTTTTGAGTTGATATGGGTTAAGCTTTACGTATAGGAGTAATTCTTTTACTCTCTCAATTCGGGAACGCTGATATAGGTATATTGCTCATCTCTGAAAAAGCTTAGCATGTAAATAATAATCTATTAATGAGCATTAAAAAATACATAATCTGTCCCGAATTACGTATATGTATATAATAGAAAGTAGTAGGAAGTCCCATAAATAAGCATAGCTTTACTATATAATTTCATTTTAATGAAGCATGCTGTGGCTAATTTATCCAAAAAAAATACTACTCCTAAGCAACCTGCAAAGAACCAATTTTCCAGTCAATTAGCAGAAATATCTACCAAAAAGAAGAAGTCGGTAAAGCACAAACCAAATAACCTTGAGCTATTAATAGAAAACACACAGGAATGTTTTTTAGTGATAGATACAAATTTGGAGATTGTTACTTTTAACGCCCAGTTAAAACAACTCTACCACGAATCATTTGGAATAGAAATCAAAAAAGGCAAATCTATCCTTTTTTATATTGAATCCACAAGGATTGAAATTTTCAAGAAAATTCTGCAAAATGTATTTGATGGCCATGAACAGGAGTCAGAAGAAGAAGTAATTGGGCCTGATGGCGTGATAATTAATTTCCTCACTAAGTATTTGCCTGTCTCTGATAATGACGGGAAAATTGTCGGAACCCTTATATCAACTTGTAATATTACTGATACTAAAAACCTCAGTAATAGTGAAGAGAAATATCGGTCTATTCTGGAAAATTCAATGCATGCCTTTTTTCTTTCGTCTCCCGATGGAACCATATTAGATGCTAATAAAACTGCAACAACGATGTTTGGATATAGTCTTGAGGAATTGCAGCGGGTCGGCATAGAAGTAATTGCTGATTATAGTAATCAACAATTGATTGAGTTCTTAAAAGTAACAAATGAGTTAAGTCATGTACAGGGAGAACTTACCGGAGTTAAAAAAAACGGCGAGTATTTTCCCTGTGAATTTTCATCTACTAACTATAAGGACAATACCGGAGCAATTAAATGCATCACATTTGTGAGTGATATTTCTGAAAGAAAGAAAATAGAACAGGAAGGTGAAAAAATTAAAAGGCATTTCAAGGCACTTGTGGAAAATACAGGAGATATTATCGTGCTGATTGATAAAGAAGGGACAATCATGTATGTCAGCCCTGCCTTTGAAAAAATTACCGATTATAGTGCAGCCGAAGTCATCAATAAGAATAATCTGGATTTTGTGCATACTGATGACCGGGAGGATACAAAGGCAAGGTTTCAACATATACTGGTAAATCCCGGTGTTTCGGTACCGAGCACTAATCGGATACGAATTAAAAATGATGGGTATATCTGGGTAGAGGGTATGATAACAAATCTATTGGAGGATGAAAATGTTGGAGCCGTTGTTTCTAACTACCATGATGTTAGTGAGAGAAATAAATCGCAGGAGAAAATACAAAACAATGAAAAACGCTTCAGAAGCCTTTTACAGAATAGCACTGATGGACTGACCCTGATGGATAGTCAAGGGGTTGTACTTGATATAAGCCCTACGGGTAAAAAAATCACTGGTTACAACGACAAAGATTTAGTAGGTCAATTAAGAGCTGATTTGGTTCATCCGGATGATTTGTCCACTGTCAATGAAGCTTATTTAAAGGTTATTAATAACCCGGACCTTGTGACACATTTTGATTATCGGATGCTAATGCCGGACGGCACGTATAAATGGCTAGAGAATAGCTGTCAAAACCTTTTACATGACCCGACTGTGGAAGCAATAGTGTTAAATTACAGGGATGTTACTGACCGCAAAAATCAGGAACTTGAAAGGGAGAAACTGATAGAAACTTTGCATCAGAATAACACGGATTTGAAACAATTTTCTTATATCACCTCACATAATTTTAAGGCTCCGTTGTCTAATCTGATTGGCTTTCTGGACTTATTGAAGGATATGCCGATTGAGGATGAAAATTTAAAGAAGATATTAAGTGGTTTTAGGGTTTCTACCACATTATTAAATGATACAATCAATGATCTGGTAAGAATCTTAATTATCAGAGACAGCGATTCAATAGAACAAAGCAAAATTTATTTTAATACAATATTTGAACAGGCAACCACACAATTACAAAACTTAATTGAAGAAAATCAGCCTGAAATAAGTACCGATTTTAAAGATGCTCCAATGGTTATCTTCAATAATACGTATTTAGAAAGTATATTTTTTTTGAACCTTTTGACTAATGCTATTAAATTCCGCTCTTACGAAAGAAAATTGAAGATAGGGGTTAAAACCCTGGAAACTACCGATGAAGTAATTCTCAGTTTTATTGATAATGGCATCGGGATTGATATGAAACGACATAAGGGTAAAATCTTCGGGCTTTATCAATGCTTTCATCAAAGACCCAACAGCAAGGGTTTAGGATTATATTTAATGAAATCGCAAATGGAGAGTTTAGGAGGAACCATTGAAGTAGAAAGTGAAATAGAAGTAGGCACAACTTTCCTCTTAAAATTTAAGAAAAATTGATTTAATAACGGTGCTGGCAGTCTTACATTACAATTATGTAATGGTACTACAGCATTCTATATATAAAATAAAAGCTACCGCATTCGGGTAGCCTATTTAATTGCGATTGAGTGAATAAAAAAGCTGTGATCTAGTTACTATTAATAATTTCGTCTGATTTTCTATTTAGATTATAAGAGTTCTATAAATGTATCTGACTTTTTACTTCTTGAAATAGAACTGAGTCTCCTATACGGACATATGCTGTTAACTAAGAAATACGCGAGATAAGAGTATCAGCAATGGATCCTAAACATATATATATGGAATTTGCGTTTCATTAAAGTTTGCACTAATATTTAAGGCAAGAGAAAATTGCCGGGCATTCAAAGCGGCTCCAAAGTTCAGCCGGAAGGCATGAAAGTAATAAAAGAAGGAGCAAATTTCAGACTAGTAATTATTTTACTAAAATATAAGGTTCCATTCGATTTTTTAAGCTTAAATATGATTAACAAAATCGAAAGAGGTTGTTTTTTCATAGCAATTGTTGTTTTATATAAAAAAACTTAAAAAATAATGTGTGGAGAAAAAAGCTATTTTTTAAAACCGTCTAAGAATGGGAATTTCAGTTTTTCATTCTTGTCTTACTTTCACCGCAAACGATGCTATGTTTTAATATAGTTCACAAGTACGGATGAGTAATAATTTGATTCAGCATTGTCATTTATTACTTTTATTATCAGAAAGCCAGTATCATATATAAAGAATATCAGCACTGTATTTTAATCCGGTAATTACGTCTGTTCAAAGGTAGATTCTTTTTTAAGAAAGCATTTATACAATTTTATAAAAGGATTGTATAATTCCCACATTCATAAATATTATAGGTTAACAGATAGGTCTCTGAGATACTGAAGGAAAAGAGTGGTAAAATTTATACCCAAGCAGTTAGTATCCGGACAAATAGCTGGAAGAAAATCTTTACAGGCCTAGCCGTATTTAATCACTTTTGAAAGTGAATATTACTGTCGGTTATATTTC
>CALRLS020000133.1:0-11323 GCA_943368815.1 Cyanobium sp. NIES-981 | reverse complement strand
CCCCACCCGGAGTTCTGGCAGGTACCACCAGTTTGGGTTTAGGCTCCCATACTTCGGTTGTTGCAGGTACTTTAAAGTTCTGAGCGAATCCGCTCAGACTAATGGCTGCTAAAGCCATCTGGTAGATAATGTTCTTCATAGGTTAAAGTATTTTGGTCGAAAAGTCAATTAATTAGTTTTGTTGTCAGATACATAAGAGGGTATGCCCACCTTTGCATACATCTTAGCTATGCGGTGTGCGTGTTCATCATAAGCTGCTTCAAATAATTCAGTTGCTTTTGAGGCACCTACTAATGCTCCGGCTGTAAGTACTTTTGGTGGGTGTCCGGCCTGTGTCAGATAATCAGCCACTTGTGCTTTAATACTGTTGATAAGCATTGCTCCACCAACGGTTGATCCGGGTGAAACAGGTGTATCCAGATTTGGCACATATACCATCGAATCGCCAATAGGTGCGCCAGTATCTAATACTAAATCGGCAAAATCGCTTAATTTCTTATGGTCGGTACGTTTGGTGATACTGGCTTCCAGGTGTTGCTGCGTTACCAATGCCACTACTTTAATTCCTTTTTGTTGAAAAATCTCGGCCATTTCTATGGGTACGATATTGGTACCTGACGACGAAATAACCAGCGCGGTATCAAGGGTTGATAGGTCGAAATTTCTCAGAATGCGGTCGGCCAATCCGCTCACATTCTCTAAAAACATGGCCTGACGTTGCCCGTTAGCCCCTACTACCAGATTGTGGAAGGTAAGAGAAAGCTCAACAATAGGATTAAAACCCGGGAAAGACCCATAACGAGGCCACATCTCTTCAACCATAATACGGCTATGCCCTGAGCCAAACACATGCACCATACGGCCTGCCAGAATCGAATCGGTAAACCATCTGGCAGCCATTTGTATTTCACTTTCCTGCTTTTTCACTGTTTCAACAATGTCTGCACACTTATTCAGATAATCCTGTATAACACTCATTTTTATTGTTAATTTTTTCGTTTAACGTTTATTTAGACAACACAAAACTTGCTGCACCGATTGCCCCTGCCATATCACCAAAATAGGCTTGTGCAATCTCTGTTTTTTTATTTCCCGGCCGCCATTCGTATAATTCCATGAATGAAGACAGGGGTTCAAAAAGTGAACTCTCAGCCAGAGTAATACCCCCGGCCAGCACCACCATGTCGGGCGATAAAAGGTTAGTAATAGAACTGATAGCAATAGCCAGTTTCCGGACAGACGAAAGCCATAGATAAGAAGCAAAATAATCTCCTCTACGAAAAGCCTCGACCAGTTCCCAGGTTGAAGTAAATCGACCATGACTTCTCTTCTCAATCGAATAGTTACCGATGGCATATTCCAGACTACCCACCATACCTACAATGCTCTGGGTCTCCTCATGGGTATTGAGAGAGATATGCCCCAGATGCCCTGCCATCTGTGAAAGTCCCTGATACAATTGGCCATTGATTAAGATTCCTCCACCCACACCTGTACCAAGTGTCAGCAATACTACATTTCGTTTATCTTTGGCTACGCCGAATTTTGCCTCTGCCATCAGCGCAGCATGTGCATCATTCAATACATAGGTAGCATCTCCCAGATATTCGCCCCACATGAAATTCTCCAATCCTTTCAGGCGGTTAGGCAGGTAAGCAATACATTGGTTCTGCTCATTAGGTAACCCCGGAGCTGATAAACCAATACCCAGAATGGGTTGTTGAAGGTAGTTTTTTAGATACTCTACCATCTCCTTCACATTCTCCCGCCATGACCCATCATCAGTATCTTTGGTCGGAATATAATGTTGTTTCAAGACTTCACCATGCTGATTGATGATTAAGCCTTTGATATTTGTACCTCCTAAATCTATTCCTATAACGTGAGTCATTTTTTATTGTCGATTTTCGATTGCAGAATGTCGAATAATTGTCGATTTTCGATTGCAGATTTGTCAATTCGACAATCTGCATTTAACAATCGACAATCTATTTATTTTTCCTTGCTGTGATGGCGGATGCCGAAAATATTGCCAACAATTCACCCGCTTCTTGCATTAAATCTTTCAGCAATGACTCTTCTACTATATTTCCTTCAACCAGCAATTCCATCCAGAAGATAGATTCGTCAGCTTCTTCTTCTGCAAATATGTATTTTATTAATAAAATCTGCCTGAGACTTTGCCCTACAAGCTGAACGATAATTTGCTCCAACTGAAGTACCTGATCTTATCAATTGCTTCCCAATCACATCAGCTACTTTATCTGCAGGTAAAGCCCGAACTAATCTAATAACTCTTAATGAAAACTGCTTAGTTCTAATTTTTAAATCAACAGGCTTCATAGTTAAAAAATATTAATTATTGTTACAAAAATATACCTTTACAGTGTTTCAAGTATTTTCCAAAATCAACATTTCTTAAGAAATTCTCTAAATTTCAGTGAACCAATTCGACAATCTGCAATCGAAATTCGACAATTTCCCTAATATTGCCCATCACTTACTCCCCAACCCCCATCAACAAACATAGCTTGTCCTGTTGTGAATTTAGAACCGTCAGACATAAAGTACAAGGCTGCTCCATCCAAATCACTCGCCTGCCCGTTCCTCCCCCCATCCAAAGGCTGTTTGGTCTTCACAAAATTCATGATTATTTCATCTTTAGAGGCACGTTGTGACATAGGAGTTTCAACCAAAGCAGGAGCCAATACATTTATCCGGATATTATCAGGAGCATAATAGGCAGCAATAGATTTTGAAAAACCAATAATAGCCGCCTTGGTAGCCGCGTAGGCGTGAGTTGAAAAATATTTAGGTGATGGAGAAACCCCCAACACCGAACCCATATTTAGTATAGTTCCACCTCCGCCTGATTCAAGAAATTTACGGATAGCGGCCTGATTGGAAAGCATCAGGCTTGTAAGATTCAGTTCAAAGGTTTTGTTCCAGCCTTCTAAAGATATTTCGTGCAGAGGCCCGTCGCCATATTTTCTACCACTGCCTCCGGCTACATGATATAATCCGTCAAAACCACCAAAATCATTAATTGCTAAATCAATCGCTTTAACAGCCGTATCAGGGTTAGCTGCATCGCCACTCATGGCATGGGCGTTTTCACCCAATTCTATCTCTGCAGCCACACAAGATTCCGGGCTTCGCCCTACCACAACTACTTTTGCCCCGTTTTTTACAAAGGCTTTAGCAGCCGATAAGCCTAGTCCGGTGGTGCCGCCGATGATAACTATTTTCTTGTTTTTTAGCATGTTAGTGTATAACGATTTCCTAAATCGCCAATCAACTTGTCTATACAAGCAAAAGTAAGTAATGGAATAAATCTTTACAAATTTATTTTATCACGAATTTTGTATCACGATTTTTCAAATCGAAGTAACAACTCAAATTAATTCTCATTGCACAACAAAAAAGGCACTGATTCGAAAACCAGTGCCTTTTTTTTGTGACGATATTCAAAATCATCTATCTTTTACCTGCATAAGAAGTATAGTATTTCTGTGCCTGGGGCAATTGTTTTTGCAAATCAGCAATTCTGTCCTCATCCGCAGGGTGAGTTGAAAGCAATTTTGGCGGTTTCGATGAATTCTTACCTGCTTCGGCCATCCTTTGCCAGAATGCCACAGCATTTTGTGGGTCATAACCCGCCATTGCCATAAAAATCAAACCCAATTTATCTGCTTCTGACTCCTGTTTACGACTGTTTGGCAATACATATCCCAAGGTTGTTCCTACCCCTAGTACTTGTCCGGCCAGTTCCATTGTCTTTTGGTCACCTGTATATAAACCTACGCCTACTGCACCCAGTTGTGTAATACCCTGTGCTGCCATTGCCTGACTCATACGCTCACGTCCGTGACTTGCTATGGCATGGGCAATTTCATGCCCCATTACAACCGCTACACCCGCTTCATCTTTACAGATTGGAAGGATTCCGGTATAAAAACATACTTTACCACCGGGCATACACCAGGCGTTTACTTCTTTACTTTGTACTAGTTTAAATTCCCATTGATAACCGTCTATTATACTGCTGTAATTATTCTGAATAAGGTAATTTTCAACAGCAGTCTTGATTTTACCCCCTACTCTGGCAATCATTTCTGCATCGCGGCTATTGGCAGCAACTACTTTAGAAGTATCCATAAAGCCTTTGTATTCGGCAAAACTCATCTGAATCATTTGCTCGTTCGAAACCAATCCTACAAACTGGTTACGCCCGGTAAGCGGAACTTTCTGACAGGACAAAATAGATACAAACAATATGCAGGCAGCAACAGAAGATTTCAATAAGGTTTTCATCGTATTATTTAAAATTAAGTTCTCTTTTTTTAGACGTAAATAGCTGAGAATATAACGAAATCAGAAGTATTTATTTTCAGTTAATATATAATAACAACTAAAAAATCAGGCCATTGTCTGTGACCAAACTATGGAAATTGCCTATTTTTGTAAAATTTCCTGAATTCTCTGAGCTTCAAAAGTACGGAAAAATCAAATAAGTCAAATCAAAATCTAAAATCACGTTCTGCTTATATCGTATGAAAATTATCGCAATTGGCCGTAATTACGCCGAACATATCAAAGAATTAAATAACGAACGTCCTGACGAACCCGTAATATTCACGAAACCTGATACGGCTGTTTCAAAAAACGGTGAACCATTCTATTATCCGGATTTTTCTCAGGATATTCATCATGAAGTTGAAATTTTGCTTAAAATCAACAAAATGGGAAAGAATATTGAGGAGAAATTTGCCCATAAATACTACGATGAAATCGGAATCGGGATAGATTTTACAGCCAGAGACCTCCAATCGAAGCTAAAAGCCAAGGGTTTACCCTGGGATTTAGCCAAAGGTTTCAATGGTTCTGCCCCTGTTTCAGAGTTTGTATCTAAATCAAAGTTTGCGGATTTAAAAAACCTGAATTTTCATCTGGAATTGACTGACGCTAACGGTGAGACACAAACTCGTCAGCAGGGCAATACTTCGCTGATGCTTTTTTCGTTTGATTATATTATCTCGTTTGTATCCAGGTACTTTACTTTAAAAACAGGTGATATTATCTTTACAGGTACGCCTTCGGGTGTAGGTCCGGTAAAAGTGGGCGAAAAACTGGCCGCTTTTATTGAAGGAGAAAAGATGCTTGATTTTGAAATAAAATAAGAATACACCAATATAAATAAGGATTATTCTCAAAAATAAACATTGGCAGGAATCTTCAAATTGAACGGATATACACGCTTCATTTGACCATCGGGATAAATTTCTGTAAGCCTGAACACCAATATGAATTTGAAGCCACAGAAAATGAAGCGTATACTTCTATTTTGATACATCTTTTTGAGATGAATACCTGCCTTTTTGTTTCTTGAGAACAATCTGTACTGAATACAGTTTAAGGCTATATGCCATATCCACCAAACCCTTTACAAATACGTGATGAATAATAACAAGTCCATGATTATTACCAGAGTTTTAAGCGCTGTCTTATTGATTGTGTATCTGGTCTCTGACGCCTCCCTTAATCACTCTTATGCCCAAAGAGACCCCGGTGGAGGTGCTGCAGTCAAAGAGCAATACCCCAAAGGCTATTTCATGTTTCCGATACAACCGGGCAAACAGGCTTCTTTGTCGGGTGGTTTCGGCGATTTGCGCACCAATCACTTTCATGCAGGGCTTGATATTCGCACCGGTGCGGTAGAGGGTTACAATGTATATGCAGCTGCAGATGGTTATGTTTCCCGTATAAAAGTCATGCGCGGGGGTTATGGTAATGTATTATATATTACTCACCCTAACGGTTTCACGACGGTATACGGGCATTTAAAAAACTATAATTCCGCCATTGAAGATTACCTCCGCCGACGCGAGTATAGCCAGAAAGTATGGGAAATTGAACTAGCCCCCGACCCTAATGAACTGAAAGTAAGAAAGGGTGAAATAGTGGCTATTTCGGGTAATACAGGAGCATCCGGTGGCCCTCACCTCCATTTCGAAATCCGTGATGCCCTGGAAAATGCCATTAACCCCATGAAATTCGGTTTTCCCGAAATTCAGGACTCTCAACCGCCCGTTATAGAAAAGGTAATTCTGAAAACACTTAATGCTTATTCCCGTGTTAATGGCGAATTCGGCAGGGTATCTATGACCCCAAAGAGGGCGGCATCAGGTGAGTATATTTTACCAACAATCGTAAAAGGTCATGGCATTATAGGTTTAGAGCTAAACACCTACGACCGCAGCAATACTTCTCCTTTCCGGATGGGAATCACACAACTGGAAGTTGAAGTAGATGGCAAAAGCTCCTACAAATTTAATCTTGAAAAAATGCCTTTTGATGTATCGAAAGACATCAATGTGCATATAGATTATGATATTTCACAAACTAATGGGGTGCGTATTCAGAAATGCTATGTGGCAGATGGCAATCGGATTACAGTTTATGAAACCGACAAAAACAAGGGTAGAATATATATCGGTGATAACCACCTGCATAGCGTGTATGTTCGTGTAAAAGATACTTATGGCAATACATCAGTGCTGACATTCTCTATTCAGGGTGAAGCTTCAGTCTTGCAGGAAAACGATGAAGGCGGTTCTATGGCAGTAGAAAGTAATTTCAGTGGTAATCTTGCCACTTCTCTTACAGAAAACACGCTGGCTATCAGAGCAAAAAACACTAGCGCTTCATTTGCGCTCTTACAGAATAAAGGTATACCTACAAAGGTACCTTTGTCATATATAGCCAATAAAGAAGCGGTTTATCTCTATGATTTAAACCGGGGCATAGCAGATTTTGCGCAGGTCGATAATAGTGCCACTTCAATCGGTATTAAAAAAGAAATCTTGCCGCAATCAGGACAATCCTATACAGAATCTAATCTGCGCATAGATTTTAATAATGCCTTGTATGATACACTCTATCTTACTACGGCAGCAAATGGTACGCGCCTGGCAATTAATACAGAGAAAATACCGCTTAAAGATATGATAACAGTCCTTTGGACACCCTCAGGGATTTCAATGTCGCCCAAAACAGGGGTATATGATATTAACAACGGGCGTTCATATCTGGGTGGAACCTGGATTGGCAGTGCCATTCAGTTTAAAACACGTCGCTTAGGCGATTTTCAATTGATTACAGATAATGAAGCGCCGACAATCCGTCCTGCTCGTTTTGACTCAACCTATCTTAGTTTTGTTATTGACGATAACCTGTCAGGCATCAAAAGCTTTAACTGCTATGTAAACGGTGAGTGGGTATTGATGGACTATGAATATAAAAATGGGAGAATATGGTCTGTTAAACTCAACGAAGAACAAACTTTTAGTGGTAATCTGAAGTTAGAAGTAGTAGACAATGTAGGCAACCTAAGTATTTATCAGGTAGATATTGACGAGTATATAAAGCAACAAAAATTACAAAAAGCTAAACCTAAAAAGAAGCATGCACCTGCACGTAGGAAATCCGGCTCCGGAAGTAAAAGCAAAAAACCAAGACGGCGTTGAAATCGATCTCAATGATTTCAAGGGCAAAAAAATAGTATTATTCTTTTATCCGCAAGATGGTTCCCCTACCTGCACTGCTACAGCGTGTAGTTTAAGAGATAATTACGAGGCGCTTCTGGCCAAAGGCTATGTCGTATTTGGTATTAGTCCGGACGACGAGGCAAAGCATCAGAAATTTATAAAAAAATATAACTTACCCTTTGATTTATTGACTGACCCTGACCATGCAATAATGGAGAGGCTAGGTCTTTGGGCAGAAAAAAAACTGTGGGGTAATGTACATATGGGTGTACTTCGCACTACCATAATTATTGATGAGAATGGCATTATTGAGGAGATTATATCGAAAGTAAAATCGAAAACCCATGCTGACCAGATATTGAAATAAGAGGTTGGTACGGATATTTTATTCTGACTATATCTATCATCCGGAAAGCATAGATTCTTTGTATGCATACGAGGATGTGACATTGCTTTGGTCGAATAATAATATTTACCTTTATCCTTAATTCCACAAATGGCACGTATCATTCTTTTATTGGTTGCTGTTGCGCTGGCATTCTTCCTCTTCTTTCAGCCTTTCCCTTTCGGACAAAGCCTACTGGTAATTATGTCGTGCCTTACTGCACTCTGGTTATTAAGTGTGGCTTTGAAAGATTCAAGCATTATTGATATTTTCTGGGGTACTGGTTTTGTTATTGTTGTATGGTTCTACCAGTTATCATCTGGCTTATCAGATGCACGCTCATTGGTCTTTTGCAGCATTGTTACCATCTGGGGATTGCGCCTGAGCATCCACCTTGCAGCCAGAAATATCGGCAAAGGCGAAGACTATCGCTACAAAGAATGGCGCAAAGAAAGCGGTAAGAACTGGTGGTGGGTGTCATTCTTCAGGGTTTTCTTATTGCAGGGAGTTTTACTTTGGCTTATTTCATCGCTCTACGCTCCCGCCCTCTCTTCTGAATTCAGCGAACTGCAACTACTTGATTATATAGGCATTTGCATCTGGGCAATAGGCTTCATCTTTGAAGCCGTCGGCGACTGGCAATTGACCAGATTCAAGAAAAACCCTGCTAATAAAGGTAAAGTATTACAAACCGGGCTTTGGTCCCGCACTCGCCATCCGAATTATTTTGGTGATGCCATGCAATGGTGGGGATACTTCCTTTTTGCCTGCACTAATGAGCAATACTTATATGCTTTCAGCCCAATATTAATGACATTTTTACTCATGCAGGTTTCCGGTGTTACCCTCTTAGAAAAGAAGCTAACCGAAACCAAACCGCAATATGCTGATTACATCAGGCGGGTTCCCGCCTTTTTTCCGAAATTGTTTTGATATACCATGACAGTACCAGCAAATAAATTGTTGTTGTGCGGTTAAGTATTTCTGATTCTAAAAGAATTGGTGATTTGCTAATTCAATTGCCATGACCTTCAGGTCGTGGATTTGAAAAAGTTATGCCATTTTTGGGCTTTAGCCCAAACACATGACTCAATTTTGGCTAAAGCCGATTAGATTTTATCATTTCCCCGACAGCTAAAGCTGTCGGCAATTGAATAAAACAATTTATTAGGATAGAGATACTTAACTGCAGAGTGAGAATTCATTCGCTGACACAGATATAACCTCAATGAAAAATTAAAGCATCATTTCATAAAAAACAATTAAAAACAACCATTTGCACCTACAAACACCAAGTTTAAAGACATTCTTTATTTAAAAACCAAGATGTATTGTGTACTTTTGCAAAAATTAATACAAAACCACATTTTTAGCGTTTTCTGAGCTACCTTTGTATTAATTGTTTTTTTGACACTTAATAATCTTTTTAAATGCAAAACCAGGAATTACGAGAAATTGCGGTACAAGTACGCCGGGATATTGTCAGAATGGTGCATGCCTGTCAATCCGGACACCCGGGAGGCTCTTTAGGCTGTACCGATTTATTTGTTGCGCTTTATTTCCAACAAATGAAAATCAATAACAGAAAAGGTAAAGACACCTACCTATCTTTTAATATGGATGGTAAGGGTGAAGATTTATTCTTTCTGTCAAACGGACACATCTCTCCTGTATTTTATTCAACGCTGTCTCGCAGAGGCTATTTCGATGTAAAAGAACTGGCAACATTCCGTAAGATTAATTCAAGATTACAAGGACACCCTACTACACACGAGCATCTACCGGGTATCCGTATTGCCTCTGGTTCATTAGGACAAGGCCTTTCAGTAGCTATCGGAGCAGCTTTGGCCAAACGTCTGAACGGTGATAAAAACCTGGTGTATTGTTTAATGGGCGATGGTGAACAACAGGAAGGACAAGTATGGGAAGCAGCACAGGCAGCGCCTCATCATAAATTAGATACACTTATTGCATTCATAGATTTGAATGGTCAGCAGATTGACGGCCCTACCGAAAAGGTAATGAACAACCGTGATCTGAAAGCCAAATACAAAGCCTTTGGCTGGAATGTAATGGAAATAAAAGACGGCAACGACATGGATCAGGTAGTGGCAGGACTTCGTAAAGCCAAACGTCTGACAGGTAAAGGCCAACCAATCATGGTACTACTCAAAACCGAAATGGGCGCTGGTGTAGACTACATGATGGGCAGCCATAAATGGCACGGTGTAGCACCAAACGACGAACAATTACAGGTCGCATTAAATCAGTTGGTTACAACCGGGACTATTGGGGATTATTGATAAACCCATCTAAAATGCAGTAATGCAAATTATTTAACATTCAGATTAACCATCGTTTATGACAAAATACACATTCACCGAGAAAAAAGATACACGTTCAGGCTTTGGTGCAGGTATGACCGAATTGGGCAGAACTAACCCTAATGTAGTCACGCTCTGCGCTGACCTCGTTGGCTCTCTGAAAATCGATACATTTATCAAAGAAAATCCTGAAAGATTTATCCAGTGCGGTATTGCAGAAGCTAATATGATAGGTGTAGCCGCCGGACTAACCATTGGCGGTAAAATTCCGTTTGCTACTACTTTTGCCAATTTCGGTTCGGGTAGAGTTTACGACCAGATACGTCAGTCAGTAGCTTATTCAGATAAAAACGTGAAAATAGCGGTATCTCACGCAGGGCTAACTTTAGGAGAAGACGGTGCTACACACCAGATTCTTGAAGATCTGGCCATGATGCGTGCCATGCCAAACATGACTGTACTTAACCCTTGCGATTTCAATCAGACCAAGGCTGCTACAATTGCTGCAGCTAACTGGAAAGGCCCGATTTACTTACGTTTTGGTCGTCCGGTAGTTCCTGTGTTTACAGCTCCTGATCAGGTATTTGAAATCGGTAAAGCCTGGATGGTAAGTGAAGGTAAAGATGTAAGTATTATTGCTACAGGTCATTTGGTATGGGAAGCTATTCAGGCAGCTGAAATATTAGAGGCACAAGGCATCAGCGCTGAAATTCTGAATATTCATACCATTAAACCATTGGACGAAAAAGCCATCTTAAAGAGTGTTCGCAAAACCAAATGTGTGGTTTCTTGTGAAGAGCATCAGGCAAATGGTGGTTTAGGTGATGCAGTAGCACAGACTCTCGCCAAAAATTTCATAGCACCACAAGAGTATGTAGCTGTAAATGATTCTTTCGGAGAATCAGGTACACCTGCTCAATTAATGGAGAAATACGGCCTATCAGCAAAAAACATTGTTGAAAAAGCCTTAAAAGCGATTCAAAGAAAACAATAAAATACTCAGGTTGTTTTAGAGATACGCCTCACCCCAACCCCTCTCCTAAGAGAGAGGGGCTTAAAAGTCTCCT
>CALRLS020000132.1:0-11365 GCA_943368815.1 Cyanobium sp. NIES-981 | reverse complement strand
GAAAACAGCGAACTGGAAGCGACCGTCGCTCGGTTCGCGCCACAAATAATTTTATTCTCCCCTCATTACCCTCGTAATCTCATTCAATTTCTGCACCTTCTCCTGAAAATCGCCTTTTAGTTTGTTTCTGATGCTTTGCAGATTATCTAAGGTTTCTTGTAGCGTATCAGGCAAAATTTCTTCTAATACCTCACGGAAACGCTTGGCAAAAGTAGGGGACTTACCATTTGTAGAAATAGCTATTTTTAAATCGTCTTTCACCACTACCGAACTCAGGTAAAAATCGCATAAATGCGGAGTATCGGCAATGTTTACCAATATTTTTCGTGCCTTACAGTCCTGTTGTATTTGCTGATTAACGGCTTTGTCGTCAGTACCTGCAATTACTATATCAATGCCGTCAAGATACTTATTGTCGTATTTTTCAAAAATCAGCGTAAGAGCATTGCTTTGTGCCAGTTCTTTTATTTCATCTTTTATCTCGGGAGCAACAAGTGTGATTTTTGCTTTTGGTGAATTTCGTAAAACAGCTTCAAGCTTTTCTAAACCCACATTTCCACCGCCTACAATCAGGATATGTAGTTCTTCTAATTTCAGAAATATAGGAAACAGATTGTTCATAACTATAAGGTGAAAGTTTTTTCCAGCAATTTCATTATTTTCTCCAATCCCTCTTTATCCTCTTCCGAAAAATCGTTGAGCTTATCGCTGTCTACATCCAATACCATAAGTACCTCGCCATCATGGTCGAACACAGGTACCACAATTTCTGATTTTGAGGCTGAACTACAGGCAATATGCCCGGGGAATGCATCCACATCAGGTACAATAACCGTTTCTTTTGTGCGATAGCAATAGCCGCAAACCCCCTTATCGAAATTGATACGGGTACAGGCAATAGGCCCCTGGAATGGCCCTAAAACCAATTGGTTTTCTTTTTTGAGATAGAAGCCTACCCAGAAGAAACCAAAGGCTTCTTTCAAAACTGCGGCTATGTTTGCCAGATTAGCAACCATATCAGTTTCGCCACTAATCAGGCCTTCTACTTGTGGCAGCAGGCTTTCATAGATTTCTATGCGAGAGGTAGTTTGAGGTATATATAGGGTTTCAGCCATGATTCTTTAGATAATACTACTTTTTTAATTTAGTGCCTTTCGAACTGCGGGAGCCACCACCGTACCAAATAACTCAATGGCTTTCATGATTTTTGCATGAGCAATGTCTCCTTTCACCATTTGCGCCAGAAAACGGGTATGATTGAAAAGCTCAGATTGATAGAGGATTTTATCGATAACCTGTTGCGGGCTGCCTACAAACAAAGGCCCGTCAGGCATACATGAATATTCGAAATGCTCACGGGTAATTGGCGACCAGCCACGTTCTTTACCAACACGATTCATCAGTTTCTCATACGACGGCCAGAACTCATCTTCAGCTTGTTGCGAGGTTTCGGCAATATAAAACTGTGAGTTGATACCTAACTGAAATTTATCTGCATCATGCCCTGCATCCTTGTATGATTGTTTGTATAAATTTATAAAAGGTACATACTGACTTGGCCGTCCGCCTAAAATAGCCAGGGTCATAGGCAGGTTCATTTTACCTGCTCTTATAGCAGAGGCAGGTGTACCACCAACAGCCAGCCAGATAGGAAGGGCCGCCTGGATTGGCCTTGGATACACACCTAAAGAATGAATAGGCGCTCTGAATTTACCTTTCCATGTAACGATTTCAGATTGGTTAATTTTGGTCAATAAGTCGAGTTTTTCAACAAATAACTCATTGTAATCGTCTAAGCTCTGACCAAATAGCGGGAATGATTCTGTAAAAGAGCCTCTGCCTGCCATGATTTCTGCCCGACCGCCAGAGATAAGGTCTAAAGTGGAGAAATTCTGAAATGTACGTACAGGGTCTGTAGAACTCAATACAGTTACTGAACTTGATAGACGTATATTTTTAGTTACTGCCGCAATGGCAGCCAATGCTACTTCGGGTGCTGAAATAATAAAATCCGGCCGATGGTGTTCACCTACGGCAAATACATCTAAACCTACTTCATCGGCCAGCTTGCCTTCTGCTAACAATTCCTGCATACGTTCGTGTGCGTTAATTGCTTTGCCGGCCAGGCCATCGGGATGTACTTCTCCGAATGTACTTATACCTAATTCCATATTATGCTAAAGAGATTTTGATTTAAGCTAAAGAACTTACATTATTGAAAAACCTTTTCAGATAAGTTTCAGCCGCTTTTAATTGCCATTGGCTTGATAAATCAGCCAATGTGCGAAGATTATTGTTATTGACAAAAACAATGGTATCAGGGGAGATTAAACCACTTTCAATGGCCTTTTTTGCTTGGAAAATAGAGAATGTTTTAATTTCTTCTCCATCAAGGTAAGCCTGTGAGCGGTCGAAAAAGTCAATATTAAGGCGATTGCTCAGGTCTTTAAACCAACGGGTAGAAGCATCTATCGAACAGCCACTTGCTTCGTTCTGGTTTTCGTCTAAGGCTATAACCACAAAACGATTATGCAACACCTTGACAGAAGCCAGTAAAGACGCTCCGTGCGCTGCCCATTGGCTCACCGCAGGTTTTAAGGTGTTTTCTATTTCGTTGACTTCGTTATCAGTAATAGTGCGGTTGGCCTGATAAATCCAGATACGGGCACTTGAAGGAATTTGTTCAAAAGAAATATACATGCTAACAGGGTTTATTCTGTTAGCTAAACATTGAATACGACTGTAAAAGTTCTGTGAGGAAAGCAACTAAAGGGTTTGTATCAGCAATTCTGCTAAATCATAGACCTTTACCTCATGTTCTTTCTCTTTATTTTTCACCCCGTCTGACATCATTGTCATACAGAAAGGACAGGCTACTGCAATGGTTTTGGCACCTGTTGCCAAGGCTTCTTCTATGCGCTCTACATTAATATCTTTATTGCCTTTTTCGGGTTCTTTAAACATTTGTCCGCCACCGGCACCACAACAAAGCCCATTGGTACGACAACGTTTCATTTCTACCAGGTCTGCATCTAATATTTCCAGAACCTGACGCGGTGCTTCATATACTTCATTGGCTCTACCCAGATAGCAGGAATCGTGGAAGGTAATACGCTGACCTTTAAATATGCCACCCTCTGCTAATTTTACTCTGCCATCATTGATTAATTGCTGTAGATATTGAGAATGGTGAATTACCTCATAAGTACCGCCCAATTCAGGGTACTCGTTTTTTAAGGTATTAAAGCAATGCGGACAGGCCGTTACTATTTTTTTAACACCATAGCCATTGAGCACCAGTATATTCTGCTGTGCCAGCATCTGAAACGTAAACTCATTTCCGGCTCTGCGGGCAGGGTCTCCGGTGCAACTTTCTTCTGTGCCCAGAACAGCAAAATTAATCCCGATTTTATTCAGAATTTTGGCAAAAGCAATGGTGACTTTTTTATAGCGGTCGTCGAACGAACCTGCGCAACCCACCCAAAACAGAATCTCAGGCTCTTGCCCGTTCATTGCCATTTCTGCCATGGTTGGCACTTTATATTCAATAGTATCTGCCATAGTTCTTTAATTTATACACGATTTCCGTAACGACGGACCGCTTAATCATGATACATAAGCAAAAATAGTATGCTTGCATAACATTTGCAATAGTATCACTGAAATATTATTTTGAGCGAAAATCAGACAGGCATATTCTTTCAATACCTGCTTCAATTAGTTGTTGTTGCTCTTCCGGAGTGGTGTGGTCGGCGATAATCTTCAAACCTACATTTCCCGGAATCCATTGTTTGATTTGTAAAGATTGCGCAAGATTGAAAGCCTGATATATTTTGATAGAATCTACTCCTGCATCAATCGCATCTTTGATGGCTTTTCCCAGATTGAGCGCATCAAAATGAGCGGCATCAATAGATACAGTAAAAAATGCTTCGTGTTGATGAATGAGTTTGCCCAGCTTTGCAAATTCTATCTTTACCCAATTATTCTGTGTTGAAAACCAGGCTGAAGTATTGAGCATCACCTCAATGTCATTGGCACCGTCTTGTAAAGCTATTTCAGTTTCTAATTGTTTTATTTCGGTGCGTTGGTAACCATGAGGGAAACCTATTACAGTACCTAAAGTAACGGTATTGTTTGCACCCCAATCCCTTCGTAATTTTTTTACCCAAAAGGGCGGCACTACCAAACCTGCGAGCTTATTTTCCCGGACAAGGTTTAGCGCTTCATACATTTCAACAATGCTGACATTAGGATGAGTTAACTGTAATTCAATGAAAGTCGGGAGATTTTGCATGAAGCAAATATAGAGTATTTACCGTTATCAGGTTCTTTAGTTTAAGAAAACTATGGCCTTTAGCCCTATACGTTCTTCACTCTTCATAAAAAATAACCTTTTATCAAAAACTGCCAATCAAAAAGTGAAAATAACCTTTTCTTTGACTAAAACTGTGGATAAAGTCTGGTAAACGCTGATGATTCAATTATTTAACGAACATACGAACGCTCTTGATGTAATCCGGATAAATCAGAATTCCCTGATTTTTTCTTCATTGAGAGAATACTATCAGCCTGCCAAATCAGAGGGTTTCGCTATTAAATATGTGGCTGAGGGTGTAGAAAGGTACGTATTGAACGGCAAGGATTATCCGATAACCACGGGAAAATACCTTCTTACCAATGATACCTACGAGGGAAGTGTTGAAATAGAAGCGAAAAAGAATGTAAAAGGTATTTGTATTAATGTGGCTCCTCAACTGATTGCCGAAGTGCTGGCAAGCAAAAAAAGACCCGATACGGCTTATTCAGATACTGACTTAGTAAAATATTTTACTTCAATTCATTTTTTAGATAATCAATATACTGATACCGAAACTCATCTGGGACAATTGCTAAAGGGTTTGACAGCCAGGGCTTATTCTCAAGATATAGGAGAAGAAGACATAACAACTGAGCTTTTCTATACAATCGCCGAAAAAATCATTGAAGACCAGAACACCGTTTACAAACAGTTGCAGGCGATTCCGGGCTTGAAAGCTGCTACTAAGAAAGATTTATACAGAAGATTGGAACGTGGTAAAGAGTACATAGATAATTGTTTTGCACTTCCCTTAAATATTGATATCATTGCCCGTGAAGCCTGCATGTCTGAATATCATTTTTTCAGGCTTTTTAAATCAGTTTATGGTCTCTCGCCCAATCAATACATCATTCGGAAACGTCTGGAACATGGACTGAATATTTTATTGCAAGACAAATACTCAGTTTCTGTAGCTGCCATCGAATCCGGTTTTTCGGATATTCACACTTTCAGTAAGGCTTTTAAAAAGCAATTCGGAGCTTCTCCCTCTCACTTTGTCAAATAATCATGTCTTAATCAAACTTAAAGAACGAATCGGTTAATTAAAGGATGAATTCCTATAATTAGCAGGATTTGACAAACCACTTTACAAATGATTAGCTAATTTCGAGCCTTTAAATTGGCTCTCTGTCAGGGTAAGCCGTATCAATTTTAAACAAAAACTTATGTACAATTATGAAAAAAGAAGAATTGCATCGATTAAATTTTCTCAAAATTTTAGTGCCTCTGCTAATTGTTGGTGGAGCTATTTCAATCTTCAAGGCAGGATACGCAACAGGTCAATGGTTATTTGTTATTCTCCATTGGTAGATAGTAATTATCCGTATTTTTCCTAAAACCTGAATTAAACACACATACCAGACTATGTACAAAAAGCTATTACTTTTATTATTTATCACGACTGTAAGCAAAGCACAAAACGGAATTATTAAAGGCCTTGTAAAGGGTGACAAAAACGAGGCAGTTGTCGGGGCAACGGTTATTTTATCAAAAACTCAGAAAGGAGCAATCATAAAATCTTCTTTTACAGATGCAGATGGTAAATTTGAGTTTGAAAAATTGAAATATGATACACTTGAAATTACTGTAAGTTTTGTAGGAATGAGTAAATATGCTTCGGCTAGGATTGTCTTAAATGAGCAGAACCCAGAAATAGATTTAGGAACTCTTACCCTTAAAAATGGCGAAAACGAATTACAGGAAGTAGCAGTAAAGGCACAGAGAGCATTCGTTGTACAGAAAATTGACCGGACGGTCATTAATCCGGATGCACTGATAAGCAATGCAGGGGTCACTTCTCTGGAAGTATTGGAGAAAGCACCCGGTGTAACAGTTGATATCAACGGCAATATTTCATTAAGAGGCAAGGGTGGGGTAGTGGTATTTGTTGACGATAAACCTACTTATTTATCTGCTTCTGATTTGGCTAATTATCTTCGTACTATTCCATCGTCTACCATCGAATCCATTGAAATCATGACTAATCCCCCTGCTAAGTATGATGCAGCAGGGAATTCGGGGGTCATTAATATCAAATTGAAGAAAAACATAGCTAAGGGGATGAACGGCGGTTTGAATCTGGCTTATGGACAAGGACGTTTTATGCGTACTAATAATAGCTTTAACTTCAACTATAGAATCAATAAATTCAATTTCTTTTCTAATCTGAGTGTCAATCAGAATAATTCTTACCAGGATCTGACCATTACCCGCAAGTATTTCACAGAACAAGGGCAACTGAGTTCGACATTCATTCAGAACTCCTATATCCGTCCATCTAACAGAAGCCAGAATCTCAAACTCGGGCTTGATTATTATGTAACCAAGAAGACAACTCTGGGGGTAGCTTTAAGTGGTTTTATTAATCCGTCAAGCAGGAAGCTGACGAATAATGCTGCTATCCGGAATGGTCAGAATGAAATAACAGGTCTGGTAGAGGCTTATACTCCAACAGACATTTTGTTCAGAAACGGTAGTGTAAACCTGAACATGACGCATAAAATGAATGCAAAGGGCAGCGAATTATCAGCAAACCTTGATAATATTGTTTATAAATCAAGTGTTGAGCAGAGGCTTGAAAACAGTAATCTGAATCCTGGTGGCAGCCTGATTAATAAGACTATTTTAGCATCCAATCTACCATCGGATATAAGTATCAGAGCTGCAAAAATTGATTATCTGAACCCACTTAAAAAGGGGGGTAGAGTCGAAGCAGGTGCTAAAACAAGTTTTGTGAAGACCGGAAACGTTGCTGATTTTTATGATGTTGCCGATAATGTGAAAGTACCCAACTATACTTTCTCAAATAATTTTCAGTATAAGGAAAACATCAATGCTGTGTACCTTAATTATTCCAGAGACTTCAAAAAAATCTCTATTCAGGCAGGGCTACGTTTGGAGAATACCAATATCACAGGCAACCAGTTAGGTAATGTTGTTGTGAAAGATTCTTCATTCAAGAGAAATTATACGAATCTTTTCCCAACTTTCTACACGCAATACAGAATTGATTCCGCAAATAAGCATGTCCTGGGATTCTCGGTAGGCCGCCGTATTGACCGCCCGAATTATAAGGATATGAATCCTTTTACATACCCGATGGATAGATTTACCTATTATGGTGGTAATCCGTTTTTGCAGCCTACATTCTCTTATAATATTGAGTTATCCTATACCTATAATAATTTCCTGACAACGACTTTGCAATATAGCCGGGCAGATAATGTGATTTCGGAAACCAATGAACAGAGAGGGAATATCTATTATAGCCGTCCGGGCAACTTTGCTAAGCAGGAGTCTTATGGGATTGAAGTAAGCGGTACTTTTCAGGTAAAAAAATGGTGGACAATTCAGCTATATACCTCATACCTTAATAATATATACAAAAGCCCTATTTATACCGAAACCCTTGATGCGTCACGCTGGTATTGGGTGGTGGTGCCGACTAACCAGTTTGTTATTAATAAAAAATGGAGTGCTGAACTGGCAGGGTCTTATCAGACCAAGGTATTATCAGGGCAGTTTCTGGTTATACCGATTGGTTCAATCAGGGCTGGGGTATCTACAAAAATCATGAAAGATAAAGGCACATTGAAACTGAATATAAATGATGTTTTTTATACCAATCAGGTTGGCGGGGATATCCGCAATATCAAAAATGCCTCAGCCAGTTGGTTTAGTTATTTAGATACGAGAGTAGTGACGCTTACGTTCTCGTATAGGTTCAATAAAGGTCAGAACCTGAGAGTACGCCAAAACGGAGGCTCGGAGAGCGAGCAGCAGAGGGTGAAGGCTTCTTAATAAAGTTAAAAATAAGGTTGTCCGGTTCAGGACAGCCTTATTTTTATATCACTACTACAACATGGATTGTTTCATTCAATCGAGCAACCGACACTGTAAAACAAGCCTTAATAAACCTTCTCATAATATTCCGTAGCCATGCGGTCTGAATCAAAAAAGGCATTGACATCGTTCATACTTTGCAAAACCATCTTTTGCCATTCAGCCTGATTATCATAGTACATCGGTAGAATCGTATGTTCAAGCTTATCTAATAGATTACTGAGGTCTGTATTATCTCTTTCCCATTCGGGATAGGCTGGCGCTACAGGTACAACAAATGAATTTTCAGCTTTGGCAAACTCACATATCCATCCATCGAATGTAGAATAATTCAAAGAAGCATTCATAGCGGCCGTCATACCACTGGTGCCAGACGCTTCACGGGTTACAACTGGTGTATTCAACCATAGGTCAGACCCATCCTTTAATGTTTTTGACAAAGCCAGTTCATAGCCTGTCAGCACAGCCATATTCGGGAAAAGATGGCTCAGGTAATATAATTGATTAAAAATATTGATAGCGCCACCGTCAAAAGGGTAAGGCTTGCCTGCCCAGATGAATTGAATGGGGTATCGGGTATTTTTCATCAGCCTTTCAAAACGTTCTCGGTCTCTGGTAAGCAGGTCGGGGCGTTTATAGGCAGCAAAACGCCTTGCCCAGACAATTGTTAATATATCAGGGTTGAATAATTTTCCGGATTGATCTGCTACGGTTTTGAATAAAACTTTTTTCAGTTCTTTTTTACGGACACTTATCTTTTTAGTATCCGATTTCTTACGGGCTTTTTCCAGTTCCTCGTCAACCCAGTAAAGGTTGTTCTGTGCATTGGTTACGTGTGTAATCTCGCAGATACCCTCATAACCATTCCACATGGTACGAGATACATCGCCATGTAGTTTTGAAACCGCATTGGCTTTTTTACTCAAACGCAGTGCTACAAGCGAATGATTAAAGACATTATCTTTGATGCCTGTTATCTTCCTTACCTCCGGCAATTCAATACCATTAAAGAAACTCATACTTGCCAGCAGATTAATGTCGTGCTTGTCATTACCGGCCTCTTCAGGCGTATGTGTCGTAAATACGACATGCTTTTTGATTTCGGCTATATTACCAAGTTTCTTATATAAATGAAATACACCTGAAACTGCATGTGCTTCATTGAAATGATAAACGTCAGGGTGATACTTAAGTTCGTCCAGGAGTTTCATGCCTCCCAGCCCTAATATCATACATTGGGCAACTTTGGTTGTGGCATCAACATCATAGAGATGATAAGAGAGTGAACGAGCCCAGTTGTCATTGCCTTCGGTATCACTTGTCAGAAAAAACATTGGGGCAGAGCCAAAAGTCTGCGGTGGCAGGAAGTAAGCAGCTATCCAGACCGGGCGATTCTGTATGGTTATCTGAAAACGGATACCTGTATCTTTTATGAAACTATACATTTTCTCACGAAACTGCACAGCCATGCTATTATCGGTATTGCGGACCTGGTCATAATATCCGAATTTCCACAACATACCTATGCCAATCAGATTTTGTTTCAATTCATAGGCGCTTCTCATGTGCGAGCCTGCCAGAAAACCAAGTCCGCCTGAATAAGTTTTAAGCGATTGGTCTATGGCAAATTCCATAGAGAAATAAACAACAGATTTTTTGAATTTTGGAGAGAAAGCATAAGGATGAGCAAACTGCTCGGGCAAGTTATTCATAAACAATCATAGGTTTGTGTGGTACAAAGTAAGGATATTCCACGGATTTATTAATCTATAACGCCACTTAGTTCATTTTTGTCTTTCTTTACGAATGAATTTATTTGGGAAAATTACCACCTGACCTGACCGTTGCCTGTTACGACCCATTTTTCGGTCACTAATTTTTCAAGTGCAAAGGGGCCTCTTGCATGGAGTTTTTGGGTAGAGATACCGATTTCGGCTCCTAAACCAAACTGCCCTCCGTCAGTAAAGCGGGTAGATGCATTGTGATAGACAGCCGCAGCATCGACTTCGGATAAGAACTGATTGGCTAATACCAGATTTTCGGTCAGAATAGCTTCTGAATGTCTCGAAGAGTATTCCTGAATATGTGCAAGAGCTTCATCAATGCCATTGACGGTTTTGATAGATATTTTATAATCGAGCCATTCTTTGCCAAAGTCTTCAGGTTTTGCTTTGTGCAACTTCTCATATCCAGCCTGTTCGAAAACTGCATAGGCCGGTGCATCAGCATATACTTCTACATTCCATTTGTTAAAGTCTTCAATTAACATCGGTAGAAAATCAGCTATGATAGATGTATCAACAATGGCGCAGTCAAGCGAATTGCATACAGATGGGCGAGACACCCTGGCATTGACGATAATATCTTTTGCTTTATTCAAATCGGCAGTTTTTTCTACATAAGTATGCACAACTCCTGCGCCTGTTTCTATAGTAGGAATCAGGGAGTTCTGACGAACATATTGAATCAGAGAGTCAGAGCCTCTCGGAATAATAATATCTACAAATCGGGTTGCTTTGAGTAATTCTTCTGTGAATTTTCTATCAGTTGGAAGGAGTAAAACGGCGTCCTTAGATATGCCTGCTTCTTCTAAAGCCTGATGAATCAAACCAACGAGACATTGGTTAGAGAAATTGGCTTCTTTACCTCCTTTTAGTACACAGGCATTCCCTGATCGCAGGCAAAGAGATGCTACATCAACGGTTACATTGGGGCGTGATTCATAAATCACTCCTACAACGCCCATCGGAACAGCTATTTTTTTAATAGTTAAACCATTATCCAGTTGTTTGTCAATCAATATTTCTCCGGTTGGGTCTGGTAAAACAGCTACTTCTCTCAATGAGTCAGCAAGGGCTTGAATACGGCTTTCGTTTAATAAAAGACGGTCATATTTTGGGTCTGCTTTGTCCATCAGATCAAGGTCTTTCCTATTTTCAATCATAATCAAATCTTTTGACTGCTCAATGAGCACGGCTAAATGATTCAATAATTGACTTTTCTGTTCGCTTGGTAGATTTCTGATACCTGCTGATGCCTGTTGTGTAGCCTGAAGAAGAGGAAGAATGCTATTCATAATAAATCACCTCAATGTATTGCCTTGATTATAAATTTTTGTAAAATTACACCGCAATAATCACAATCAAAAGTATAAATTCAACC
>CALRLS020000131.1:0-11366 GCA_943368815.1 Cyanobium sp. NIES-981 | reverse complement strand
TCCTCCCTGCGGATGAGTTTCTGCTTAATGAGGCGAAACTGATTGTAGAATAATTCCTCAAATTTCAGTCTCCTTGTAGCCTGTTTAAGCGCCTCAAAATTGAATGGGATATGAATATGGTAAATAGCTTCCTGCTTGGAAATCAACCGGAATTTCTGAACCAGAGGAGCAGGTAAGGTTTCGTGTATGTGATGCACAGCCGATTCCAACAGGGTTTTCATCCATCGGCTTATCTGCTTGCTGTCTACATATCTTTTGCGGATTTTATCGGTTAACGAGTACACGGGCTGAAAATAACCGCCTCGTTCGTTTTCAGGGGTAAGCACGTCCATTTCAGGGTGGCTTATCTGCCATCTGCTGCCAAAAATAGTGGGTTTGCCATAAACAATATAGTCTCCTTGCAGGCGTAGTGTTTTTTCTAAAAACGTAATTCCCTGAAACCAGGTCAGTTCCAGAATCCCGGTGCCATCTGTAAACTGGGCTACCAGTCTTTGTTTTGAACCTTCACCGATGCGTTCCCATGAGCGTAAACGACCTTTGATTTGTGCCGCAGGCATGGCCTCATTCAAGTCGCTGATACGATGAAACTGTGTGCGGTCTTCGTGACGGAAAGGATAATATTCAATTAAATCGCCATAAGTGAAGATATTCAATTCCTTATTGAGCAATTCGGCTTTGATAGGCCCTACACCTCTCAGGAATTCAATTTTGGTATCAAAAAAAGATGTTCTTCGCTCGCTCATAATCCCTAATTTAGTCGCAAAGGCAAAAATGAGCAAATTTTTTTTGATTTTTTATAAAAAAGCCTTTACATTTGCAGTCCTGATACGGAATGGAGGTTTTAGCTCAGCTGGTTAGAGCGTCGGTTTGTGGTTCCGAAGGTCGTGGGTTCGAACCCCATACTCCTCCCTTAATTCATTCCCCTTGAAACTGGTTTTCGAGGGGAATTTTTTGTTATTGGTCGAACCTTAGGTTATTTCCATTCCCATTTATCATTCATAATATACTCAATCTTCAGATAATCGGCTAATTCATTTAGCCTGACTATTAAAGCATCGATATTTTTTATTCTTTCTTTTGGTAAAATTATGGATTGACCCCCTTTTAACTTTAGAAGTATTATCGTTGGTAGTTCTACCATTGCTTCAAATTCCTTAGTTAGAATCTTACTTTCACTTCCTTCATCCTTAGTAACTATAAAATCATTACTAAATTCTATAACTGCAAGTCTCCCAATTCGTTCTTTATAACTATCTTTTATAAAGCTTTCATAGTGTTTACTATAACGCCGTTTTTCCCTCATAGGATAAAAGAGAAACCATAAAGTGGCAATTATGAAGCATATAATTGTTGTCGTAGAATTAGACAGGGAAAAAGCTATAATCCCAACTACACTATAAATTAGGGGAACAATTATTCTATTTCTTTGTCTCTTTTTACGAATTCTATCAGAGATTGAAGCAAGATAAAGTTGATGAATTAAAAAATCATTTTCGGTAATTTTAAATTCTACTACCATCGTTTTTATTAGGGGTTTAGCCATTACAGCAGTTCTATGAAGCAAAAATAAGATTTAAAACTTATGTTGCTTAATTTGAGTCCAACAAAAAGAGAAAATATCTAAAGGCTATCCAAATCCATAAATTTTCAATAAATTGTCTATAAGAAATGGAATCATCACCAACTCTACAAAAATCTGCCCCAAACCACAATAAAAACACCCCTAACCCAATTATTGGATTTTATACATTCCAACATGCACTTCAAAGCCACCAAAGTCAACCTAAAGGATATTCTACCCTACCGCGAATTGTACCTGCAAGCAATGAACTGCCAGATAAGATACAATGCCTGCCATGAACGTGGCTGGTCAGATTCTTATATTTTGTTTGCTGATGAGGTGGTGGTTGGGTATGGCTCAATAAAAGGACAAGAGATTGTTGACAGAGATACTGTTTTTGAGTTTTTCCTGTTTCCTGAATACGAGCATCTGGCCTCCCGTGTTTTCGCTGTCTTATTAGAAACATCGGATGCAAAATTTATTGAACCACAAAGTAATGCCAAATTGCTCACAAGTATGCTCTATGAATTTGCCACAAATATCCGGGCAGAGGCTATTTTGTTTGATGCAGGCCGAACAACAAATTTATCAGTGCCAGATGTGGTTTTTCGTTCAAAAGCAGACTATGAAAATAGTTTTGGTAAAAAAGTAGAAGATGGTAGCGGCTATGTATTGGAGCTTGGGGGAGAAGTAATAGCTTCAGGAGATTTTTTATTGCATTATAACAAACCTTTTGCAGATTTGTATATGGAAGTTGCCGAGAGCCACAGAAGAAAAGGTTTAGGCGCTTTTCTGATTCAGGAATTAAAAAAAGTGTGCTATTCGGCAGGAAGAGTACCAGCCGCACGTTGTAATATTCAGAACAAAGCCTCAAAAGCTACTTTACTAAAAGGAGGCCTGGGCGTAGTAGCTTGCATGTTGCTGGGAGAAGTAAAAAGAGAAGAAAGCAACTGAAATACAATGTATGTTAGAGAATGTTTGAATTTTGTTTTTCTGACCGAGAAGGACAGATTTTTTAGCTAGACAAGGCGCATTTTGCAGATGTAGCCAGCAGCTAAATCGAAAAAATGCAACGCAGTATAGCTGAAAAAAATGCCTTTGAAGGTCGAACAATAATTTTTAAACATGCTCTTAATCACTAATTCACTCAATCACAAAATCACTCAATAGTTAATAAGTCATGATATATAACATTCTAAACGGTGATGCCTTAGCTTATAGTTTCGGTGAAGCCGATATAGCAGGAGAAATTGTCAGTACCAGAGAAGCCCTGATTGATGGGAGTCTGGCCGGGGATACGCTGGAAGAGTTCTGGCAAAACAGGGCTGAAAGTTTAGGATCTCCTATGGATGAGTACCAATCATTTTCGGTGACGGAATTCAATAAAATCCTCAATGCCCCTGATAAGTCAACTTTCAACCTTTGGTTTGGCTATGATTTGTTTTGTCAGGCCAATGTATGGTTTGTGCTTTCGTTGATTGATAGCTTAACCATTCAGAAAGAAGTCTATATGGTTTATCCGACTTTTCTGGCAGAGGCTGACATCTGGAAAGAATTTGGCCAGGCCAATTCAGATGATTTAAAAGTATCTTTCTCGAATAAAGTGCAATTCGGAGAGCCGGATTTTCAGTTGGCAAGAGAATTATGGCAAGCCTATAAAAAGCAGGATTTAGTTAGTTTGGCGCAATTGGCAGAAAGAAAATCGGCCTGTTTCCCATATCTGGAAGAAGCCTGCACAGCCCATATCGAACGCTTCCCGTCAAACGGGCAACTAAGCCGACCAGAGCGTGTACTGACAGCTATTATACAAAAAGGAGTGACTGATTTTTACAAGGCTTTCAGCGAATTCAGTGCACAGGAAGGCGTTTATGGCTTTGGTGATGACCAACTAAAGCCTATTTATGATAAAGTGATCGCACAATAAGTTTCGGTAGTTCTCAACAAAAAATCTGACAGATAGCGACGAGTTCATGCTGTTTTTATTAACTTCGTTCACAAATATACTTCTATGATATGCTTAAAACTTTGTTTTTGATTTGTATTTCGTCGGTGGCTTTTGCACAGGGCATCAAGGAAAATTTGATTGGTGATTGGATAAAAGAAGATATTCGTTTAAAAGACGGCAGCCCGATTCTTGATCCGGCAGTAAAGAACATTCAGTTGCGTTATATTTTTAATAAAAACGGGACGTTGCGGGTAGTTTATGACGGTAGAACAGGAGACAGACCTTATAGTCTAAAACATGATACTGTTGCTATAGGTGACGATACCTTTTATAAGGTAGAGCATTCCAGCGATATTAAACTGGTGTTGCAACAAATCCATGAGGATTCATCAGCCACGGCCTTGAAAATTACTTTTATCCCTGCGCATTTATATAATATCGGCTACATACCAGAAAAGTACCGCACAAAAGGGGGCGATACGATTTATGTTTATAAGCCTAATTACCTAGAGCCTTTCTTCATGGATGGGGAGATAAACGCAAGTCAGTATATATCAGAAAACTTTGATTTTCCTGAATTCAGAGCGGCTGATTTTTATACCCGTTTTATTATTACTGCCAAAGGAGAAGTAAAAGGTATTGAGATTTTAAGAAGTACCAGCGAACGACATAATAATAAACTGATTGCCGCCATTAAGAAAACCGAAGGTAAATGGAAGCCTGCCATCTGGGAAGGCAAACCTGTGAATGTAGAAGTAATGATGGGTTTTGATTTGGGCTGGACAGAGAAACAAGCCGAAAAGGGGGCTTCAAGTTCGCAAGCAACAGACGAAGAAAAAATACAGGAATCGAACGAGTTTCTGTCAGAGGGGAAGTATTACCTGACAATGAAAAATTACACTGAAGCCATCAGGAATTATACCTGGAGTCTGGATAAAAACCCTTTGAATGTAGATGCCTATTATGGCAGGGCAAGTGCCTATGCCATGAAAAAGGATACCAAAAAAATGTGTGAAGATTTGCTACAGCTCAAAAACCTTCAACAGGCCAAGGGCACAGAGTTGTGGAATAAGTTTTGTAATAAGAAATAATTGAGCGGCCGCTGCTGCGGTGATTTAGTGAATGAGTGATTGAAATATGATTGTAAGAACTTTAATCACTAAATCATTCATTCACTCAATCACTCAATATGTTTAAGAAGCAATCCAACTGAATTCGTATTCTAAGGTAGGAATTTTGCTTCGTTCTGCCACTCTTTTTAAACGCGCAGGCAAAGCCATCAGGTAATCTCTGGCACGTTCACCGGCATCATTCAGGTTAGTTATACCGGCTATTTTCCATTCGTCCAGCAAAGATTCCATGATTTCGATGTAGTCAATCGTAGTATAAACGCCTAAACGTTGAGCAGCATCAGAAAAATGCGAGAAAGTCTGTCCGATTTTTACACCTGTTTCTCTTAAAAAGTGTGCAGGCATCACAATTTTCTTCTTCATCATATCTTCAAAGGCCAGCATCATTTCTGATGGGTCAACTTCAAAAATATTGCTGATAAAAGTCTTATAGGCTTTAGCATGGCGCATCTCGTCAGAGGCAATTACCCCACACATTTTAGACAATAAATTGTTATTGTATTTTTTTGCTAAAGTAGCCGTACGTCGGTGCGAAATATTGGTGGCCAATTCCTGAAAAGACGTATAAACAAAGTTACGGTAAGGGTCACGACCAGTACCAATATCAAAACCATCAGCAATCAGATACTGCGTTGATGTTTCCATTGACCGCATATTTACACGACCCGATAAATACAGGAATTTATTCAGTAAATCTCCGTGGCGGTTTTCTTCTGCTGTCCATCCTCGCACCCATTTTGCCCAACCATGTGGTTCATTAACCTGGTCAATTCCTACTACATCAACCAACCATGATTCGTAAGTAGGCAGCGCCTCTTCAGTTATCGTATCACCTATTAAAACAGCTATATAGTCGTATGGCAGTTCTCTGGCATTTTCTTGCAGAAGCTTTACTTCATGAAAAAAATTCTCTTTTGTTGCATCAGGAAGAAAGTCAGAAGGTTGCCAATTATCTTCGATAGGTTTCAGAAATTCATCGAAAAAATAATCAATTTTTTGTCCGACAAATTTCATCACCTCTAGTCTTGAATTGGATAATTCCATGATAATATCTTTTAAAGCTCTTTTATTTTTAAAAACGTTACAATGTACGCCTTATTTAGCTAAAAACAGTAAAATATTGAATAATTATGTGATAAAGAGCTTTTTCTGCCTACTTTTGTATAAAAAATAACTTCATGAAAAAGATTCTGGATTACATACTTAGTATTATTTATTTACTCTATTTTGGACTATTATTAGTTGTTTTTCATGTAATTCAGGTAATTGCCTTCAATGTTTTTGGAAAGAAAGCACATAAAAAATCTGTTGATATTTTTAATCTGATGCTTAATACAAGCTATTATGTAACTGGTACAAGGGTTAAATTCAAGCAATTGGAAGAATACCCAACTGACCGGCCGATTGTATTTATAGCCAACCATCAGAGCACTTTTGATATTCCCGGTATCATCTGGTACCTCAGAAAACACCAACCCATTTTTGTATCTAAACAAGAATTGGCAAAGGGCCTTCCGGGCATATCTTATAATTTGCGCAAAAGTGGAGCAGCCCTGATTGACCGTAAAGACGGCAAGCAGGCAGTGTCAGAAATTCTTAAATTAAGTAAATATATTCAGGAGAATAATTTCTCGGCCGTGATTTTTCCGGAAGGAACGCGATCACGAACAGAAGAGATGAAGCCCTTTGCTGAGGGAGGTATTTCAGCCTTATTGAAAAAAGCACCAAATGCCTTGGTAGTACCAATAGCCATACAAGGTACCCGTAAGTTTAACCCGACCAATGGTATGTTTCCATTGACCTCTTTCTCGAAATTATCGTGGACAGCCCTGAAGGCCATAGAACCAAAAGGGAAAACGACTAAGGAGATAGCTGATGAGGCTAGAGCGGCAATACAGGAGGTGTTGGATGGTAATAAGGCGTGATATTTTAGAAAAAATAAACAAAAGAGAGATGTAAGCTGCTTACATCTCTCTTTTATTTGATAATTGATATTATTGTTATTGTATTTATCGCGTATCGGTGAATAAATTCACCGCCTAAGGGAACAAAGGATATATTTTATTATGTTATGCGGACTTAAGTCCGCATCTGTAAACAAAAAATACATTTGTTATCTTAGCCACCGACTTTAGTCGGTGAGCATGGTAGAACAAAGAATTACAAAGCTGCCCCTGCAGTTTCAGCCTCAGGAGCAATTTTTTTAACTAAACCCTGTAAAACCTTACCCGGGCCACATTCTACAAATTTGGTTGCACCGTCTTCTACCATATTGCGTACTGATTGTGTCCAACGGACAGGAGCGGTTAATTGCGCAATCAGATTAGCTTTAATAGTACCAATATCTGTTGATGGCATGGCATTCACATTCTGATAGATGGGGCAGGTAGGTGTTGAGAAATTTGTATTTTCAATGGCTTTTGCCAGTTCTTCACGGGCAGGTTCCATCAGCGGTGAGTGAAAAGCGCCACCAACCTGTAAAACCAGGGCTCTTTTGGCTCCGGCTGCTTTTAATTCTTCGCAAGCAATGTTTATACCTTCAATGCTCCCCGAAATAACTAATTGTCCGGGACAGTTATAATTGGCGGCTACCACTACATTATCTGCATTTTTTTCCGTAATAGCTGCACAAATATCTTCTACTACTTTATCGTCTAAATTCAGAATAGCTGCCATGGTCGATGGGTTCAACTCACAGGCACGTTGCATGGCATCGGCTCTTTGTGCAACCAGTCTTAGTCCGTCTTCAAAAGATAAAGCTCCTGCGGCTACCAAGGCAGAAAATTCACCTAAAGAGTGTCCGGCTACCATATCCGGTTTGAAATCCGGAAGGTTCAATGCTAAAATAACCGAGTGAAGAAAGACAGCAGGCTGTGTAACATTGGTTTGTTTAAGGTCTTCGTCTGAACCCTCAAACATTATTTTGGTGATGTCAAAACCGAGTATTTCGTTGGCTTTATCAAAAAGCGCTTTGGCCTGGGGGAAATTCTCGTACAAGTCTTTGCCCATTCCACTGAATTGAGCCCCTTGCCCTGGAAAAACATAAGCTGTCATAAATAAGAAAACGATTTATAGTTATCTGTTGGTTTATTATCGGGTTTGCATGCTTTTACGGATGTCTATCCGTTCCTGAACAATCATTGCCATAGAATAGCGCTGGCGAATGGTATTGTAGTATCTTTCTGCGTCCATCCGGTTTGTGAAGTCCCCGGCTTTGAGCCGGTAAGTAGGCTGACTGAATGTAACATAAGTATTCAGGTCAGGGAAATTCTGATAAACGTAAGACCTGGCTTCATCCAATTCTTTGCGTTCGTTACCTACATATACCTGAATTCTGTATCCTGAAGAATAACGGATATTCTTGTTATGCACCGATAACGAATCCAGTGCCTTGTCAACCTGTTTGTTGACATTCATCGGGATTTCGTCTTTAACAGCATTGTAGATATTGTCTCTGTTAACTTTACTGTCGCGGCTATCAATGTCAGGCTTTTTATCATAAGTCAGGCGGACGTCCGATAAATCCTCTTCATAATCGCCAATCATTGTGCTTTTAGTTGGTGTGGCGGCTCTTTTACACGAATAAAAAACTCCCGTCAGCAAAAGACAAAATACTATTTTCGGGAAAATCTTCATAGGTTTTTGTTTTTAATTGAGAATATTCTCAACGAAATTTTTGTCAAAAGTATAAAAATATTCTCTTTTCAGGATATAACACGTTTAAACTTATTTCTGTTTAAATCAACGCCTTCAGTCAGCTTATATTTCACATCAGATACAGAGGCAATAAAAATGCCCCGTTGTGGCGGGGCGTTTTCTTAGAAAATATATTTCGTTGAAAGAAAATGAGAGCTATGCTCTTCTATAATCTCATTAAAAATCTTCTTATTCTCAGGCGTTTCTTTGGTAGCTACTACCGTTCTGATAGAAAATGCTCTCAGGGCATCTTCCACCGAAAGGGTACCCTCTGCAGAGTCTTTTCTTCCGGTGAATGGGAAGGTATCCGGCCCTCTCTGGCATTGTGCGTTGATATTTACACGACTTACCTGATTTACGAGAGGGTCAATCAGATTAGCAATCTGGTCAGGATTCGTACCAAAAATACTTACCTGTTGTCCGTGTGATGAGTCTATCAGGTATTGGATAGGCTCTTCTACGTCATCAAAAGGCACAACCGGAATCAATGGTCCGAATTGCTCTTCTGCATAAACTTTCATTTTATTATTAACAGGATATAGTACTGCCGGATAGAAGAAAGAATTAACTACGGTTCCACCACCTGCATTGATTACCTCAGCGCCGTTGGCTTTGGCATCAGCAATACATTCGGTCAGGTAGGCAGGTTTGTTCGGTTCGGGTAGGGGTGTAAGATTCACGCCGGCATCCCATGGCATGCCGAATTTTAGTTTTTCTAGTTCTTCTGTGAATCTGTTCAGGAATTTCTTTGCAATTGAGCGGTGTACCCATATAATCTTGATGGCAGTGCAACGCTGACCATTGAATGATAAGGAGCCTAAAATACACTCTTTAACGGCCAGTTCTACATCAGCATTTTTAAGTACTATCCCTGCATTTTTGGCATCCAGACCCAATACTGCTCTTAAACGGTTCAGTTTAGGGTGCATTTTTTTCAAATCATTCGCTACTTTGCTTGAACCAATCAAGGTCAGAATATTAATTTTGCCGCTTTGCATAATAGGCGGTATCACATTTGCCCCACGACCATAGATAGTATTCACTACACCTTTAGGGAAACACTCTTTAAATGCCTGCAACATCGGGTAATGTAAAAGGGTACCATGCTTAGGTGGTTTAAACAGAATGGTATTCCCCATCAATATAGCCGGAATAAGGGTACAATAGGTTTCATTCAAAGGATAATTAAATGGCCCCATACAAAGCACCACACCAAAAGGTGAGCGGCGTATCTGTCCGATAATGCCCTGCTCTATTTTAAATCCTGAAGATGCACGGTCGATGTCTTTCAGGCAATCAATGGTATCATAGATATACTCAACTGTACGGTCAAATTCTTTGATTGAATCAGCCAGAGATTTGCCGATTTCGAACATCAGCAGGTTCACGATTTCTGTTTTCTTTTCCAGCATCTTCTTCACGAAGTTCTCCATGCAGGTAATGCGTTCGCTTACAGGCATCGTAGGCCATTCACCGCGACCACTGTCAAACGCTTTAACGGCGGCGTCAAGAGCCTCCATGGCTTCGGCAGTATCAGTAATCGGAAAACTCCCGATATACTTACTTTCAAACTTGCCGTCCTCTCCTTTAATATACACCGGTGAGTACACATCCTGTGTTTTGCCAGCCCACTGGCGCATTTCACCACCTACCAGATATTCTTTCTGGTGAAGGGGTTCAATCTGATAAGCTTCCGGAATCTGCTCGGCTGAAGGAAAGATAGCCGTGATTTTTTCTTGTAGGTTATTCATAAATTTTCTTTGGCTTAAGAGCAATTTTAAATATTTTTATCAAAGCCTTATTCAGGTACAAAAACACTATTTAAAGCTACTCTGGTGACGTTTTGTTGTAAAACTGTGACGAAATTACAGACCCTTGAAAGAAAACCAAAGGGAATTTGATTTTTATAAAATACTGGACAAAAAACTACTATTAAATGTTAAACAAATACTAATCTACCTGAATATTTGCAGATGCCCGTATTTCTTCTGAATTTTGAGGTTTGAATAGATTAATTGTACTACCTAAACATATTTTAACCTTGCTTTACGATATCATAAGGGTGTTTTCGCCTTTCCTTCTGAAGTTCTTTATCAAACGTATCGAATTTACAGGTTTAGAAAACATACCGAAATCCGGGGCTGTTCTTTTAGCCTCTAATCACTCTAATTCCTTTTTTGACGCCGTAGTGCTTTGCGGGCATTATGAACGTAGAATCTGGTCTCTGGCCCGTGGTGATGTGTTCAAAAAACCCTGGGCTAAAAAAGCATTAACGAGCCTATATATGATGCCTATGTACAGGTTGTCAGAGGGAAAGGAGTATCTGGGCGATAATGATGATACTTTTAAAAAGTGTATTGAACTTTTCAGACAGGGAGAAATAGTATTGATATTCTCAGAGGGACTTTGTGTACATCAGAAACAGCTATTGCCTCTAAAAAAAGGCACAGGCAGATTAGCACAAAAGGCCTGGGGTGATAATATGGATGTAACTGTGGTGCCAGTGACTATTACCTACAATAATTTTGATAAATTTGGAAAAATAGTTAAAGTGAATATTGGTGAAGCTTTACAGAAAGATGAACTGCCAAAAGATGCAGGTGAAGGCTTGTTTTTGAAGGAGTTCAATCGTATACTAAGTGAGAAGCTGACTAGACTTTGGGACGTGGCTTTGCCTAAACCGGGTTTCTGGAAGAATCCATTCTATTATATAGGACTGGTAATCAATTTCCCGATTAATATATTGGCTACCACTCTTTCCAGAAAACTCACACGCGGTTCAGTTTTTTTTGATTCTATTACCGCCGGAATAATCATGTTTATTTTACCGGTTTATTGGTTACTTCTGGCTTTATTGGTGTATTTTTTACTATAAATTGTGTAGATTTGTTAGAAACACAATACCAATGACAGAAGATACAATAAAACATCTTAAGAAGATTCTTTTTATAGATATAGAAACTGTATCTCAGGAACCTCATTTTGATTTATTGGACGAAAGGCTGAAAAAGTTGTGGCTCAAGAAAGCCGACTA
>CALRLS020000130.1:0-11441 GCA_943368815.1 Cyanobium sp. NIES-981 | reverse complement strand
AAACTAAAACCTACCTTGATGTTCAAACAATAGCCCGTGATGTAATCGCGAAGATTGGTTATACTAAATCTGAATACATGTTTGAGGCAAATTCCTGCGGTATTTTATCAGCTATCCATGAGCAATCTGATGATATTAACCGTGGTGTTGACCGCACAGCAGATGAAAGAAATTTTGAAGAAAAAGCCGATGCACAAGGTGCCGGTGACCAGGGAATGATGTTTGGCTACGCAACCCGCGAAACCGACAATTACATGCCTCTGGCTTTAGACTTAGCACACAAGATTTTACAGGAACTTTCTGCTATTCGTCGTGAGAACAAACGCATTAAGTACCTTCGTCCTGATGCTAAATCACAAGTTACAATCGAATATACAGATGCTAACAAACCTGTAAGAATAGATACTATAGTGGTTTCGACACAACACGATGATTTCGGAGCAGACGAAGATATGCTGGCTACTATCCGCAAAGATATTATCGGTTATGTGATTCCCCGTGTAAAAGCGAAATTAAAACCATCATTGCGTAAATTGTTTAACGACCAGATTACTTATTACATTAACCCGACAGGGAAATTCGTAATCGGCGGGCCACACGGTGATACAGGTTTGACAGGCCGTAAGATTATTGTAGATACCTATGGTGGTAAGGGTGCACACGGTGGTGGTGCTTTCTCTGGGAAAGACCCGTCAAAAGTTGACCGCTCTGCTGCGTATGCTACCCGTCATATCGCTAAAAACCTTGTGGCTGCAGGAGTATGTGATGAGGTATTAGTACAGGTTTCGTATGCGATTGGTGTAGCAAAACCTTGCGGGGTTTTTGTAAATACTTATGGCACTGCGAAAGTAAAAGGTGAAAACGGTAAAAAACTTTCTGACGGAGAGGTGGCAAGAATTGTAGAGAAGATTTTTGATTTGCGTCCTTATGCTATCGAGCAACGTTTGAAACTCCGTAACCCGATGTATTCTGAAACCGCTGCTTATGGTCACATGGGTCGCGATTCGGAATGGGTTAGAAAGGTATTCAAAGGCCCTGAAGGTGAGAAAACAATTGATGTAGAATTGTTTACCTGGGAGAAATTGGATTATGTTGATAAAGTAAAAGAAACTTTTGGTATCTGATTTTTAGGGGAAGATTATATAGAATGAGGAGGGTCTTGGCTCTCCTCATTTTTTTTTGTAAATTCCGGATGTATTATATATACAGAATTTTCAGTATATTTTGAATATATAATATTTTGAAAATTATTTGCCCTAATAAAACGAAAGAGGTGCCGTCAAGCACCTCTTTCGTTTTATTTATATAGTTCTATTTATCTCGCTACTTCAATAAACCTTCCATCCTGATATTTAATTATAGGCACAATCTTGTTTTCATTCGAGCGATTTGTATAATCAAAACCATCAAGCGTATAGCCTTGGGTATATTCAATTGAATCAAGATTATTGCGAAGTCTGTTTTTACCCGACTTCAGCATTCTGCCATAAAACAGCAGCATATCATAACCCAGATAACTATAATAGGATGGGGCAATATTCTGACTATTAATATAGGCACTTCTGAAATTCTTTACTTCTTCTTTTTCCCTGTCCATGTATTCCAGTTGAATCAGATACAGGTCTCTATTAAAAATACTAAGTGAGGAACCTTCGAAATCAAAGGCAGAAGAGACAGCTATAATAGGAGCACTAACCCGTTTTTTATCTAAAGCGCTGACAATTTTTGGTCCAAGACTAAGCTCACTGACCGAAATAAAAATATGATCAGGCTTTTGTTTTGTGTCAATATTATCGGCATTGATGTATTTTCGGATAGCCAATACTTTCAGACCTTTTTCAAGGGCTTTGTCCCGATAAATATAGGCAAAGGTAGAATCCTTACGAGTATTGCCATAATAGATAGCTACAGAACGCGCAGATTTCTCATTCACTATATATTCGATTGCTTTTGCTGCCTGAGTCTCATAAGAAGGGGAGGCCAGAAAAACAGATTTTTCGTTATTAACCAATTGTAAATTGTTCGACATCGGATGCACCTGAACGGCATCATTCGATTTTACAAAGGAGTTGGCAATCTTATTTACTTCCGGGTAAAGCGGCCCTATGATTAAATCAACCTTGTCAAAACTGCGGTTATTGACTACTTCATTGGTATGTTTTACATCCCGCTCCACATCAAAAGCGTACAGGTTCAGATTGATTTGTTCAGCAGCTAATTTCTCCTGCGCCAGTTTCATGCCTGCATAGAGGTCGTATACATATTGGTTGGCGCGATTGGTTCTGTTGGGGTCAAATTCAAATAAACGGAAAGGTAGCATTACGGCTACATTAATGGCATTATCGTTTTCTTTGGCTTTTGATTTTTTCGAATTATTGCCCGCATTTCCTCCTAAATTAAACTGATTGGTTAACTGGTCGGATAACTCCAAATCTTCACGACTTACATTCTTGCTGTTTTGAATATGATCAACAATAAGCTGGGCAATAACAGGATTATCAGGAGATTTCTGATAGAGTTGTTTTAACTGGCTCAATTCCTTGATTTTGCTCAGATACGTGTACTCCATATTCTCAATTTCCTGCCTCCAGGTTCTGGATGTAATCCGGTTAAGCGATTGCAATGCCTCTTCCGGCTTATTTTCGGCAAAGGCAACGTTTGCATATAGATAAGTAGCATCTTCCATTTTCCGCCAGTCCGGAAATCGTTCAAAGAGTTGCTTCAGAATCATGCGTGCATCATAAAACTTATTCAGTTTAAAAGCTGATAAAGCATAATAATAATGCGCATAAGGAGAAATGGAATTTTCGTAGTTCTTGCTGGTGAGTGGCAATAGTAGCTCTCTTGCCTCAAAATACTTCTGGTCGGCATATAGCTGCACAGCTTTTTTGTATCGCAGCAAATAATCATTCTCGCTAAGACCAGACTGCTGTTGAGCTATGGTAGAATATGATAGGAATAAAAATATGAATAAATTTTTTGTCCTGCTCATAGTTTCATTTAAGGGATTTATATGATTGCGTGTGAAGCATTGCAATACCTCACACGCAAGCGAAATTATTTCTTTTTATTCTGCTGTTTCTTTTTCAAGTCTTCCTGGTTTTTGCGGCTCTCTTCTGCCATTTTTACCTGGTTTTCCATAAACTGCGCAAACTTACCTTTTTTAGCTGCCTGAGGATTTGCATGATATTTTACTTTGTTATTCATCAGAATCCCTCGAATTTTATCTTCATCAACGAAACGACGAACGATTTGTTGTTGCAAAATGGTGATAACGTTCGAAACAAGGTAATAGAAACTCAAAGCCGCAGGGAAACTATTTAAAACAAAGAAGAAAACTATCGGGAAAACATAGCTCAGTTTCTTCATGTCAACAGGACCCGGTTGGTCTGGTGTAATCTGGTTATTATAATAGGTAAATGCCAAACTGGAAAGGGTCATTAATACCACAAATAAACTGATGTGATTCCCGACAATCGGAAGATTTGTTGCCCAACTAATCGGATAATCATATGTTGAAAGGTCAGATGCCCACAGGAAGCTTTTCTGACGGAACATAATCATATTAGGGAAAAGGAAGAATACGGACATCAGGATAGGCATCTGCAATAACATAGGTACACAGCCACTTAGTGGATTGACCCCGACCTGCTGGTATAACTTCATTTGTTCCTGTTGCATTTTCACCTGGTCGTCACCTACTCTGGCACGAATCTCACTCAACTCAGGAGCCAGTATACGCATCTTGGCTGAACTCACATAAGACTTGTAAATCAATGGTGTAAGTACTAATTTAATCACCAATACTACTACTATGATAAGCAAGCCATAATTACTGATGAGGCTTTCAGCCAGATTAAAAAGAGGTACGAAAATGTATCGGTTGATTGGCTTTACAAAATCGTATCCCAGATAAACGTTTCTATGAAAACCCGTAGCGACTGTTTTAACTGAGTTATAATCATTTGGCCCAAAATAGAAGCGATAATTGCCTTTTCCTTTTTTCAGGTCAGCAATTGGCAGAAACGCATCTACTTCAGCTATTTTTACTACGTTCGGGTTTGTTTCAGGGGTAGTTAATTTAAGCTTAGGTGTAGTAAGCGGTTGGTTCTTTGCTACAAAACCAGTAATAAAGTACTTTTGTTTAAAAGAAAACCATTGAATAGGGTCAGTAAGATTAACCTCATCACTTTCTACCTTGTTAGAACCTAAATCGTCAAAATCATCATCCTTGGCATTCCAGAAATTGATTTGAGCCGATTTACGGTTTTCATTAATGTCATGCTCCAATACTTTAAGGTTATCCTGCCAGTATAATCGTGCAGGCTGGTCTTGCACGATACCATCTAAGCCTACAAGATTAACGTCATAATCAACAATAAATCCGGTGCCTTTGATAGTATATGCCTGCTCTACGTATTGATTATCAGCCAAGGCCAATTTGAACACCAGTTTAGTAGAGTCTCCCGCTTTTAATACAGTCGATTGATTGGCAGAAGTATAAAAAAGTTTCTTTAAGTCAACTTTCCCTTTATTTGTCTGAACCTCAAGATTGATAGTAGAAGTCTTGCTGTCAAAAAGGCTTAAAGGTTTTTTGGTGCCTGTTTTGAAGTCATCGTAGGTTGAATAGTTTTTCAGAATAACTTCTTTCAGGCTTCCTCCCTGCGTACTGAACACAAATTTAGCATCCTGGTTTTCGATTACTATATCTTGTGCGTTTCCGGTAGCTGCAGATGCAAAATCTCCGAATGCTGCTTTAATTGCAGTGGTATCTGTAACCGGAGTGCTTTTGGGTACTACTTTAGTTGCTTCTGCCGGAACTACTGGTTTTTGCTCAGGAGGGGGAGTTGAAGGCATAAAATACATATATCCAGCCCACATTGCCAACAACAATACAATACCAATTATCTGGTTTTTGTCTATTAATTTTTCCATTAAAAATTTATAATTCGTAAAAAATACAATTGCAAATCAAATTTGCCCTACAAAAGTCGCAAAGATTGATAATAATTCCTAATTATTAGACCTTCTCTAAGACCCTGGTGTTCAAAGATTTAAAGACTTATTTGCTTAGTTCAGAACTAATTTCTTGCTTGATGAATATTCTATGGCTGCTTTCACAAAATTAACAAAGAGCGGGTGAGGATTCATGACCGTACTTTTTAACTCAGGGTGAAATTGCACACCAATAAAATATGGGTGATTCGGCAGTTCTATTATTTCTACCAGACCACTGTCAGGATTAATACCTGAAAAAACCATACCGGCCGCTTCATAGTTTTTCTGATACTTGCTGTTGAACTCCCAACGATGACGGTGGCGCTCGCTGATATTGGCTTTACCATAAATCTTTCTGGCCAATGTTTTGTCTTTTACCTTACAGGCATAAGCTCCTAAACGCATGGTGCCTCCTTTATCAGTTACGTTTTTCTGCTCTTCCATCAAATCAATCACAGGGAATTCTGTATCAGGCGCCATTTCAGTAGAATGTGCTTCAGGCATACCGATAACATTTCGTGCAAATTCAATACAAGCCATCTGCATGCCCAGGCATATACCAAAAAACGGAATATTGTTTTCTCTCACATAGCGCACGGCTGCTATTTTGCCCTCAATACCTCTTTCGCCGAATCCCGGTGCTACCAATACACCATCTAAACCGTCAAATTTCTCTGCAATGTTTTCAGGTGTAAGGCTTTCAGAGTGAATCCATTCAATCACTACCTTACATTCGTTGGCTGCTCCGGCATGAATAAAAGATTCAGCAATTGACTTATAAGCATCTTTCAGTTCAACATATTTTCCTATTAAACCTATTGTTACCTGGTCAATCGGATTTTTGAATCTGCCAAGAAAACCCTTCCATGCGTCCATGTCTGCATCCTGGTCATTGTAGATGTCGAGCATATACAAAACCCTCTGGTCGAGCTTTTCTTTCTGCATCAACAAAGGCACATCATAAATCGTTTCAGCGTCCATTGCCTCAATCACAGAATTTTGTTCAACATTACAGAAAAGCGCTATTTTCCTGCGGATGTCCTGAGGAAGAGGGTGTTCTGTACGGCAAACAATAATATCAGGCTGCACGCCGGACTCCTGTAGCATTTTAACAGAGTGCTGAGTCGGTTTGGTTTTCAACTCTCCTGCTGATTGTAAATACGGTACTAGGGTGAGGTGAATGACAAGAAGGTTATCTGAACCTAAATCCCATTTTAACTGACGTACTGCCTCTACATAAGGAAGCGATTCGATGTCGCCTACACAACCCCCTAATTCAGTAATGATAATATCAAAATCACCTGTTTCTCCTAATTGAAGAATGTTTCTTTTGATTTCATCAGTAATATGAGGGATTACCTGTACGGTTTTGCCTAAATAGTTGCCCTTACGCTCTTTCGTAATTACGTTGAAATAGATGCGCCCGGTGGTTACATTATTGGCTTGTGAAGTAGGAACATTTAAGAAACGCTCGTAGTGGCCTAAATCAAGGTCGGTCTCAGCACCATCATCAGTTACGTAGCATTCACCATGCTCGTAAGGGTTTAGTGTGCCCGGGTCTACATTGATGTAGGGGTCAAATTTTTGAATTGTTACGGATAAGCCTCTTGCTTGGAGGAGTTTGGCTAAAGAAGAGGCAATAATGCCTTTTCCAAGTGATGAAGTTACGCCGCCCGTAACGAAAATATACTTCGGATTTCGGGGTTGCCCGTTCATTGACATGTGGTCTGAATATCTTTGATTACGGGATACAAAGGTACGGCTTTTTGTTGAACTCTTTCTGGTAAAATCTGATAAGTTTTTTAATTTTATTCTAAAGTGTTGACTGTCAATATATTGACTTGTGAATTAAATTGATAGGTAATTTTAACTATGGGCAATTGTATGAAAAACTCTCCTGATAGTTTTCGTCTTTGCTGTTTTGGTTGCGCTTAACTTTGGTTTTTGTTGGAAATCCCTCTTTGTTATATTCATACTGATAAGTATAGGAGACATCTCCGCTGGTTAAATAGATTTTAGCAGCCGTTACATTGTTTTTATTGACAAAATAAGTGGTGTTTTCAGCACCTACATTTGCTGAGTAAACTACAAAATAAAGCATAATATTATAGAGTGGTAACCCAACATAAGGGGAGTTTTTATCGTCGAAACTGAGGTTTTCTAACAAGACCTTCGGTTTACCATCTTTCATAACACTTATTTTCGTAACATTTCCGGCTTTGTCATAAGTGATGCTGGTTTCAAGAATAGCATCAAAAATAGGTAGTGATAAATTAATCCGCTCGACTTGTTTTTTTGTATTGGTATAGGCATTACTCTTAAACTCAAAAGGCTTACCTCCACTATCTTTTCCTACAAAATTAATAAGGGATAAGCCTCCTTTGACATCATATTGAAAGGTAATATAGGAGCTTTTATCATTAGAGCTTTCGACCTTAACCGGCAACCCGTTTTCATAAGAAATCCGATCAAAGTGAGGAAAACCTTCTAAAGTATTTAGTAATTTTTTAGTATCGTAAGCGAAGTTATAAACAATTCCATGCCCATGATTGGCATTTTTTAATAGGCATACCTCTTTATCCGGCGTTTGTCCTTCTCCGGTTCTGGCCAGAATATCCACTCGATTCTTGCATGAGGTAATCAGGAATGTAAAAAGCAATAAAACGAATATTGATTTATAAGTGGGCATGCGTAACGAATTAGATGAATCTGAAGACTGTATAAAGCAAATATCATGCAGAAAATATGGTGCGTGAGAATTTACTATATCCAGAACTAATTTTATGTAAAATTAATAATAATGACCGTGGGAAACTATTTTGGAGATACTTTTCAGAATAATCAGCGAAACGTTTCCGTCGGATGCGAAGTATTAACCAAAGTCCTAAACTATTCTTTCAGACAAGGCGTTTATAAAAAGGGTAATCTACAAATAATGATTAAAGATTTGTCAAAATACAGGCTATCGGGTGATAAAATTGCCGATATGCTTATTGAACAATTGGTGGCACAAGAGGGGATAGGCTTTCTTCGCTCTATGATGCCTTTCTTAGCTGATTTTAAAAGACTTGATTTTGCTGACCAACCTGAATTAGTACAAGTTTTCCTCAAACAGAATTCTTCATTCCCGGATTTCTTTAATAAGAAAGAATTGATTCGTGCCACAGATTTTTATAGAGAAAACCAGCAGACTATTGGCTTGGTTTTAGGGCTATATGCTTTGCCTTATTGTTATCTGGGTGCCGATGGTGCCCGGGTATTGTATTTGTCAGAACGGATACGTAAAGATACTTATAACCGTCTGGTGGAAACAGGTAACTTTTTAAAAGCTGTGATGAATTACGATAATTGGACAGACCACAGGATATTTGCCATTTGTACAAAAGTAAGATTAATGCATGCTGCTATCAGGTATTTTACCCTGAACAGCAGGAAATGGGACATGACATGGGGATACCCGATTAATCAGGAGGACATGTTAGGTACTAATCTGGCGTTTTCTTTGGTAGTTTTAAGAGGTATGCGAAAATTGGGATATACCATTGATAATACTTATGCAAGAGCCTATCTGCATACATGGAATGTCATCAGTCTTTTGCTGGGTATCGATAATGACCTTTTACCTGCCAACGAATTGGAAGCCATCAAATTGGAACGATTGATTGCTGCCCGGCAATTCAGACAATCGGCTGAAAGTCAGGCTTTGACACAAGCCTTAATCCAGACTATCAGGAATACGTGTCCCAATGAATGGACTGCCGATTTATTACAGGCACAATCAAGGTTTCTATTGGGTAAAAAATATGCAGAAATGCTTGGGGTAAAAGAAACAAATATCTCCGGCACTTTGTTGAAAGTTTATAATACTACGTCTGTCGTATTGTCCGGATTCTTCTGAAACCAGTAATGGATACATTTAATGTAAAATCAATGACCAAAGATAAAATAAAACAAGCCTACCTTGAGCATATCCTTGAAAATGGTACTCAACCCGTATCGATATACGCTTTTTGCAAGAAGCTAAAAATCAAGGAAGCTGCTTTTTATGAGGAGTTTACTTCGTTTCCGCAGATAGAAAGCGAAATCTGGAAAGGCTTTTTTCTGGATACGATTACCTCGGCGCAGAACGAAGAAATCTATGCAAGTTATTCAGTTCGGGAAAAAGTACTCGCCTTTTTTTATACCTGGGTTGAAACTTTGAAACAAAACAGAAGCTTTATTCTGAAATCGTATGAAGGTTTTCAGAAACCTATCTACACTAAACGCAATGCACAGTTAACAGATTTTAAAATAGCTTTTTACGATTATATCAACGAACTGGTATTAGAGGCTGTTGAAACCAAAGAGATTGAAAAACGCCCGATTCCGCAGCTCGCCCAACGATACCCCGATTTGTTCTGGGCCAAGACCTTGTTTATACTGGATTTCTGGATTAACGATACCAGTAAGGCCTTCGAAAAAACTGATACCATGATTGAAAAATCAGTAAACACGGCATTCGATTTATTAGGTCACTCACCGCTGGATTCTTTATTTGATTTAGGAAAATTTTTATTTCAGAACCGAAGATAAGAATTGAGTGATTTTTGTCTGAACTCTGATTTAACTGATTAAATGATTAAACTGAAAATTCAAAAATTTGGAAATCCCGTTTATCCATATTATAAATATCCGATTACTCATCAATTTTGAATAATATAAATCATTTAATCAGTTAAATCAAAGTTCAAGACGATTCGCTAATTCACAATTCGCCATTCATAATTAACACATGAACTCACAAGATAAAATACCTACTTCTAAAGTTGCCAGAGCCACACAGTTTGTGAAAGCAGGGGTGAAAGTAGGAGGGAACTATATAAAACATTATAGTAAAAAAATACTGGATCCATCATTAAGCAAAGAGGAATTACACAAGGATAACGCAACCGATGTGTATGAGACTTTGAGCAACCTGAAAGGCAGCGCCCTGAAAGTAGCACAAATGATGAGCATGGATAAGAACCTTCTGCCAAGGGCTTATACAGATAAATTTGCGATGTCGCAATATTCTGCTCCGCCCTTATCTTCGCCTTTGGTTATTAAAACTTTCAGGCAATATTTTGGGAAATCCCCTTCAGAAATGTTTGATAAGTTTGAGCTAAAGGCCGAAAATGCGGCTTCTATCGGACAAGTGCATCTGGCTTATAAAAACGGCAAAAAACTGGCAGTTAAAATTCAGTATCCGGGTGTAGCCGAAAGTATCAGTTCTGATTTAAAAATGGCTCGCCCGTTGGCTGTTCAATTGCTAAAGCTGAATGATGCCGAAATCGACAGGTATTTCAAGGAGGTAGAAGAACGTTTATTGGAGGAGTCGAATTATGACCTGGAACTGAAACGTTCCATTGAAATCACCATTGCCTGTTCACATATACCGGATTTATTCTTCCCGGAATATTATCCGGAGTTTTCATCAAACCGAATCCTGACGATGGATTGGATTGAGGGGCTACATCTGAAAGAATTTCTGGAAACAAATCCTTCTCAGGAAATCCGCAATCAGATTGGGCAGACATTGTGGGATTTTTATGATTATCAGATGCATACGCTTCGTAAAGTTCATGCAGACCCACATCCGGGTAATTTTTTAATGACGGCTGATGGAAAATTGGGAGTTCTGGACTTTGGCTGTATCAAGGTAATACCTGACGATTATTATCAGAATTATTTTGCCTTAATGAACCCCGATACCCTGAATGATGAAGAGAAGATTCAGAAGATTTTCTGGGAACTGGATTTCCTGTTAAAAGAAGACTCGCCAAAAGAACGGGCTTTGTTTACTGATGTATTCAAACAGATGATTCGTTTATTAGGTCGTCCTTTCGATTCGCATACGTTCGACTTTGGTATTTCAGGCTATGTTGATGAAATCTATCAGTTTCTGGATTATATCTCCAAAATGCCTGAACTGAAAAAAGGTAATGCTGCCCGGGGTTCTCAGCATGGATTGTATGTCAATCGTACCTATTTCGGGCTTTATACGATATTGAACGATTTAAAAGCCAATATCAGTACAACCAAGCCTGATTGGGTAAGCCCTAAGCATTTAAAAGAAGCGTTGGTGTAAATAAGGCTTTTTCTATACATTTGTCCCTAGAACGCTTGTGGAGTTTTTATACTTTATAAGCGTTTTTAATTTATTTGCTTTTGAAACCTATTTTTTATTTATAACCTCATCAATTCAATGAAAAAAATTATCCTTTTGTTGGCTGTTACGCTGGTATTTGGCAGCTGTCGTACTGCTAAAGTTGGTAAAACCAGTCAGGACGAAGTAGCCGTTACTTTCCTTCACCTCAACGATGTCTACGAAATATCACCTCTTGACAACGGAAAAATAGGAGGGATGGCCAGAGTTGCCACCGTTCGTCAGGAATTATTAAAAGAGAATCCTAATACAATTACTG